>JBKJJR010000321.1:0-5706 GCA_046597835.1 Pyrinomonadaceae bacterium | reverse complement strand
CGATAATGCCGATGATCACAACAACGATTAAAAGTTCGATAAGCGAGAAACCTTTCTGATTTTTCATTTTGATTGACAATCTCCTAAAGTTTGAAATCTGTGTACCTACCAAAGGTCGCAGATGTATTATCAATAGGCGTGCCACGAGACCGGTCTGGGGACAAAGCAGGTTCTAAGTATTGATGTTGGAATAGTTAGCGTCCTACAAATGTTTTCAAATGTGATCAAGCGAAGTTGTTTTGAGCCTATAAATTACAATATTTGGTAATGAGCCAATGACAAAAAATGTGAATAGATGGGCTTGCTGGTCACTTCACATTGGGTCAGAACCGGGAGTGGTATCGACTGGGTTCTTTAAAGGTCGGAAAGTTCGGTCATAATCGGAAAACCACGCCATATTAGGAAAGTTAGGTAATTTCGAGAAAGTTACGCCAAATCGAGAAAACCACGCCATATCTAGAAAGTTGGTATTTCGCAGAACCGATGCCGATGCTATGTTGAGGCTATGTACGAAGATCGCATTTGCCGCACCAACCCTAACCGCCACCCGCAATTTTTTATTCGCCGCTCCGAGATCGCTTTTGATGAAAGAGTTGCATACATCGAAAGCGTCTGCGCAGTGCTGATCGAGAGCCGCTTCGGCCCGGGCCGCGTTCCGCCAGTTGTCATAAACTTAAGCGACCGCCCTGAGCTTGAACGGGCCGTCTTCTACGATCTGTCCGAGGATGAGCCAATTGGACTCGTACCGTGCTACTCTCTCTCGCCTCTGGGACGCGCCGGTTATCAGGTAGTCGAAGCCGCATATGGAAGGGCGAAGCAGCTTGGGCTTGTTGCAGATCCGGTGCGCGGTTCCCATTTCACAGCCGAATCAGCACCCAACCAGGGACGCGGCTCTCCGTGACCTACTAAGCGCACCAAAGGTGCGTCGTGATCTAGCCTGCGGCACCGCCGCAGGACGGTGAGATAAGTGACCAAGCCGCAACGCGGCGGCGTAAAACCAACCCACAAATGTTCGCCCGTTACTTCGCACCTTCGGTGCTTACGTTTTCCTTGGCAGTTTCCTGCGGCGATGCCGCAGGCTAAACTACTATGCACCTTCGGTGCGATAAGTATCAAGATTTTTGAAAATATATTCTGGGACGCAGAACGATCGCAGGAATTCAGCGACTGGTCATTCTGATATAAAGTTTGTTTTCTCTGCGGCCTCCGTGTCTTTATCTTTGTGCACTCTGTGTTTAAAATCTTTAACACAGAGATCACAGAGAGAAGACACAAAGGTCACAGACATCTTTCAAAATGATCGGTGGCACCATGCAAAGTTCGCGGAATTTCTCAGGGACGCATCACAACACGGAGGCCGCCGTTGTTACGACGATTACTCTGGGACGCAAACTCCCGAGACAACTTTTTACTATCGTCGGCCTTGCGGACTATCTAATCGGAAGAACGCATTTGAGCCGATAGGCTTCGAATACTGTGTTTATCCAAAAGATGCCGAAGCGAGCGGACTTGCATTTGGAGTAGCTCGGCGGCTTTTGTTTGGTTTCCCGCAGTTTTGCGTAGGGCTTCGACAACGTAAGTTTTTTCAAGATTGTCGAGATGGCTGACAAGATTGATTCCAGTGTCCGGCAGATCGAATTCCGCATTAATACGCTGCGGATTGTAATTTGTAATATGGTCGGGAAGCTGTTCGGGTTGGATCTCATCCGAACGCTCAAGTGCGACGGCACGCTCTATTGTGTGCTCGAGTTCGCGAACGTTGCCGTGCCAGGCGTAATTCTCAAGAATGTTCACGGTTTTTGGCGAGATCGTTAGAGTTTTCCCGACTTGATCGCAGAACTTTTTGACAAAATGATCTATCAGAGCACCGATGTCTTCGGCGCGTTCGCGCAGCGGCGGCAGATGGATCGGGATGACCGATATGCGATAAAACAGGTCTTCGCGAAAAGTGCCTTCGTCGCTCATTTGCTTAAGGTCGCGGTTTGTCGCTGCGATAACGCGGGCGTCAATGGCTTGTTCGTCGTGAGCTCCAACAGGCCGGACCTTCCTTTCTTGCAGTACACGCAAAAGCTTGACCTGCATTGCCGGCGACATTTCCCCGATCTCGTCAAGGAAGATCGTACCGCCGTGAGCTGCCTCGAATAAGCCTTTACGATTTGAATTTGCACCGGTAAACGAGCCTTTCATGTATCCGAAAAGCTCTGATTCGAGAAGCGTCTCGGTGAAGGCTCCGCAGTTGATGGAGATAAAGGGTTTCTCGGCACGCGGGCTAAGATCGTGAATGGCTCTGGCGACCAGTTCCTTTCCAGTTCCGCTTTCGCCGGTCAATAGAATTGTGGACTGCACCTCGGCAACGGTCTCGATCATTTGATAGATCGCATTCATCACGGCCGAAGTGCCGACAATATTTTTTACGCTTCCGCGTTCGCGCTGGGCACGCTTGAATGCCCGGTTCTCATCAATTAGTGCCTGTTTTTCAAGCGTTTTCTTGACGATAAGTTTTAACTCTTCGACATCAAAGGGCTTTGTAATAAAATCGTCGGCTCCGAGTTTGAACGCCTCGCGGGCCGTTTCGACCGAGGCAAAGGCGGTCATGAGGATCACTCCGATGTCCGGCAGGGTTTCGCGTACCGCTCGGAGCATCTCGATACCGTCCATGTCGGGCATCTTAACGTCGGAAATGATCACATCTGCGGGTTCGTCCTGGAGGAGGTCAAGCGCCTGCCGCCCGTTCATAGCAGTGCGGATCTTGTTGCCGTCGGTCTCAAATACAAGACTCAAAAGCTGGCGGTAACTTTGCTCGTCGTCAACGATTAATATGTTTGACATGAAAAAAGGTTTATTTACTCGGAAGAGGGAACTTCTACAGTGTTACGGAAAAACCCCTGCTACTCTATTGTCACAAATTTTCATTGTTTAGTTCAAGAAGAAATATATTTTCAATGCACAAGCCCGCACGTAAGTAAGGGCGGAACACTCAACATTCGCTACCGCCCTTACTTACGTGCGGGCTTGTGCACGGCGTCTAACTTTTTATGTTATTGTCGGAAACATTCAGAAATTCCTTCAATTTTGACGGTTCACCGCTATTTTTTGTCTCACCTGAAACCCGACGATTTTCCTTGGGCAGGTCGAGCGTTATTACGGTTCCTTCATTCTCACGGCTGCGAACATTGATGGCGCCATTATGATCTTTGACAATTTGATAGACGATTGAAAGGCCTAGGCCGGTGCCCCCGGTCGTCGAATTAGCGAACGGTTCAAAGAGCTGCTCGACCTGCTCCGGCGACATTCCAATGCCCGTGTCTTCGAAAACGATGCGAATGCGATTATTCGGCGTGGGTTCGACCGTGACAGTAAGTTCGCCGCCGTCCGGCATTGCCTGGAGCGAGTTGCGGGCAAGGTTCCAAAATATCTGTTTGAGCTGGGTAATATCAGCCGAAATAGTTGCGGGTGCTTCCCCGATATTCGCCGTCAATTTATGGTGAGCTTTTACATCCGGGCTATGCTTGAGCAGCGTGATCGTGTCATTGATCGCCTCACCGACATTTATGTCGGAAAATGTGGCGGCCATCGGCCGCGCATAGCCCAGGAAATTCGTGATAATGCTGTTGAGACGATCGGATTCCTTGAGAATAATATCCATCAAACTCGTCTGCATTGGTTCGGCGGACATTGTTGATTCGAGTACTTGAATTGCTCCGCGCATCGCTCCGAGCGGATTTCGTATCTCATGCGCCAGCCCGGCGGCTACCCGTCCGACTGCGGCGAGGCGATCTTTACGACGGACGTTTTCTTCCATAGATCGTATCTCGGTAAGATCCTGGAAAGTAATGATCAGGCCGGTGGCTTCGTGCGTTTCTGAAAAAAGAAGTGAGACGCTGTATCCAATGCGGACCGCAAAATCCTCGGGCGTAAGCAAGTCGGACTCAAACCGCGGCAACTGGTCACCCTCGCCGGCTGCGGCAAGCGAGAGGTCGATAGATTCACGGATATCGCCGAAAAGGGAATAGATCGATTTCCCCTGCATCTCGTCTAATCGGTATCCTGTGATCTCGGCCGCGGCGGCGTTAAAGGTGTAGATATTGCCTTCGAGATCGGTTGTGATGAGTCCCGAGCGGATCGATTCAACAATGCGTTCGTGCAAAACGCGCAAACTGGCGAGGGTTTTTGCGGTTTGTTCAAGTTCCTCGCCAGATGAGCGTCGGTCCGATAATCTCGATGCAAGCAAACCGACAACGAGAAATGCAACAACGTGAAAACTAACGATTTGGACTGCTTTAGCAGTCGGCTGCGCAATGCCGAATCCATCGATCACGGCATTTTTTGTTAGTAATGCAAGCGTAATAAATAAAAATGCGCAGAACACGGCGGCCAACAGTGTCGAAAGCGGTTTGAGAAAAAAACTGGTAACACTGATGAGGACAATATAAAGCGTGATATACGGCGAAGTCAGATCGCCCGTTCGCCATACAAGCCAGGTTATCAATAGAGCGTCAAGAAAAAACTGAGTTCGTATCTGCCAAGAGAAAGTTTTGCTTAGTCGTAATAAAAAAAAGTAAACGATCGTCAAACCGACCGAGATGAGAAAGACGAGAAAAAGGCCCTGCGGAAAAGTATCAAAAGAAAGATTTAATGTTCCGCTATACCAGAACCAACTGGTCACAAGCAGAAGAAAGATAGCCAGCAGACGCCCGATGATCAGCGTCTGGATCCTCTGCATTTGTTTTGAATTGGCTGTAGCGGCCTTTTCGTCTAAACTGAACATATTCGCTTGATAGCAAAATGGAAACTACCGAAAATCAATACAACTCGCCCGCTTATGATCAGCGGCCCTGGGGCAGTTTCACCGTCATTGACGAAGGTGATAATTACAAAGTAAAGAGACTCGAGGTTTTGCCCGGAAAGCGCCTGAGTTACCAGCGGCATTCCCGCCGCTCCGAACATTGGTTCGTCGTGCGCGGTATTGCTAAAGTAACATTAAACGGCGTCGAAATTCTAGTCAAAGCCGGTGAATCACTCGACATCGGATGCGGAGATGCTCACCGCATCGAAAACCCTGAACCGTCTGAAATGCTCATTTTGATAGAAACGCAAACAGGCGAATATTTTGGCGAGGACGATATTGTCCGGCTCGAAGACGATTTTGGAAGAAGTTAAGCTGCGATCAGGGCGACCGCGTGCCCGAAATGTTCTGAAATGATATTTGGTTCGTCTTCAAGTATAACTTGATGTTGCTGCCCGTAACCTGTTAATACTAAAGCAGTTTTAATGTTCGCACGTTGTCCAGTTTGGACATCAATGTTTTTATCTCCAACAAACCACGAATTTGCTAGATCGATCTCAAAATCAACCAGAGCGGCTTCGATCATTCCGGTATTTGGCTTGCGGCATCTGCACCCGTCGCACGGTAGGTGCGGGCAGAAGTAGAAGGCGTCTATTGCTCCTGATAACTCAGATTGGATAGCTTCATGAATAGTGTGCATCGCTGCTTCCGTGTAAATGCCTCTGCCGATGCCGGACTGATTTGTGACGACAATAACGAGAAAGCCATTATCTTTTAAAAGTTTTACCGCGTCTGCAGTGTATGGAAAAAGGCGCAGGTCTTCGACACGCGAAAGATAATTGACCTCCTCGATCAATGTTCCGTCGCGATCAAGAAATACTGCCGGTTGCTTCTTCGTATTCTTCTTCATCATCGGCTAA
>JBKJJR010000256.1:0-5549 GCA_046597835.1 Pyrinomonadaceae bacterium | reverse complement strand
TGACGGCATAAGCCGCCCATGTTTTGATCACGCCAAAAAGCGCCCGCCTGTTACCCGCAAATATGATCAGCCCGAAAGCAAGGCCCGGCCCGATCAGCCGTCCGACCGTATATGAATATGTGATAAGTGCGAGTGTAATGGCAAGGAGAACGATGTCGGAGAGCTTCCATTTCTCGCGTCTGGTCGCGTTGTACAGACAAAGCAAAAACAGACCGATGGCGAGCGGAAAGAAAAAGGTCTCGAGAACGAGTCGGCTGGTCTCGAACAGCCAGGGCGTTGCCAATGCCGTGATGGCAATAATAACGCCGACTAGCTTTTTCCCTGAGATCCGAACCGCCAGAAACCCCAAGAGCAGCGATGCCAAAAAAACCATCGTCGCCGCTAAGAGACGAGCCGAAAGTGTGCTCGGCGGCACGACCAGATACAACGCCGCCAACAGGTAAACGTGGACCGGACTCGCCCACTGAATATTGGGTTCCGCGAAACACTGGACGAAAAGTGGATACCTGTCCCCGGATTCGCTGACACCTGTATGAGCAATTGCGTAACCGTTGTAGGCAAGACATGCCTCATCGAGGTAAAATCCCGGCGGGTTCGTTGACAAGCCGGAAATAAAGAGCAGATAAAGTAATAGTATTCCGGCCAGGATGGTCAACCGCTTCCGGTTGCCTAGAATTGTCGAAGAAAAATATGATGAATGCGACATTTCTAGTACTCAGGTCACTTCCGCTTTTTCGCTCTTTCCAATTCGAATCTGGAAACTGTCGAAGCGCCGGTGTTCTGTACATACAGCCATCTCTTTTTGTTCGCCTCTGCGATGACCATCGCCGTGGGATCTACCAACTTTTCATCGCCCTCCGGTTTAAATCCTTGACGCTGATTGCCTTCAACATCGAACGCCAGAATTTCTCCGGTCTTTACACTTGTGACGTAAACTGTTTTTGTTACGTCGTCGAATACAACGTCAGGAGTTTCGTCCGATTCCTTTTTCCAAGTCGGAATCTCCCATTGACGAACAAATTTACCTCCAAGATCGAAGACCTGAATTCTGTTGTTTCCAAGATCCGTTATAAAAACAACTTCGTCGCCCGCTGCAATGCCCGTAGGGTCCGCAAATTCGCCCTCATTAGAACCGCGCGTTCCCCATATGAGCGAGAATGCTCCCGTAACCGGGTCAAAGACTACTATGCGCCCGCGTCCCTGATCTACGATATACAGTTGGTTGTTCGGGCCGGCAAAAACGTCGCGAGGTCCGTAAAATCCGGTGTCCGGGCCGTCATACGCTTGGGCGAAAATTCCGTCCGGGTTAAATTTTATTAACTTGTGGGTGCCGACATCAACTACCCAAATTGAGCCGTTAGCATCAACTGCGACGCCACATGGATCTTTAAGTTGCGTCTCCGCCGGGCCGTCATGGCCAAATGCGATCAGAAATTTGCCGTCCGGATCGAATTTCTGTATCCGGCCATTTCCGCTGTCCGCGATATACAGATTGCCCTCGGCGTCTGCGGCAATCCCTTTTGGGCGTGATAACTGACCCGGGCCCGATCCCGGGCCAGAATTGAAGACCGATGGGGCTTTAGCGGGATTTGCCGGTACTGGAGCCTCTATAGACGACATATCGGGCTTTTGATTTCGGTAAAGTATGAACCCATCCTGGAATATCACTTGACAGTCTGTACATGAGCCTTTAGAACTTAATACCAAAGCTCCCTCAGGCGGATTTTGGCGATCCAAAAGGTGGACAAAATTTGAGCTATCATACCCCCACGTTGCCGCATGCCATAAAGCGAGCATATAAGTAGGTTCCCCGGAATCATGCAGATAGATCGGCCTGCTTTCTTCTGCCAGTGCCGCCGCTAAAACTCTGGGATATGATTCGTGAAACACCGCCTTTCTGGTTGGCGATGCCCCGTTCTCTCTGAACAGGATCTGAAACCTTACGGCCTGAACCGCTGTCATCAATAGCAGAACGACGAGCAATCCGCGGCGAAAATAATCACCTGAGAGAAGCCCGAAAAAGCCCGATCTGCGGTCTGGAGTTCGGCTAAAACCGCGTAATCCGTCCGCCTCCGATCCCGCGATGGTGTTATCGTAAACACCTATCAGCCAAGAGAGTGCCGGCACCAATAAGATCATGAAAAAGATCGGAAACGCGATATCCCGCAATGAATGGTTCCGCTCAATAGTTACCGCGCCCGGAACCAGCGAAGCTAATGAACCATAAAGAATGTATCGCCACCAAAGGCTCGACCGATGCCGGATCAAAATGATCACCACGCCCAGAAGTCCAAGCACAAAAGTCGCGATCAGAAATTCACCCGTTCCAGTGTCCGGGACATGGTGACGCGGCAGTCGATCGCCTCCAAATATGAAAAAATCAAGGCTAAGATCCTGGTAATATGCGGAGAGGAAGGCTCCTATATTTGCTAAGAGAGAATTCTCCTTCGACATGTTCGTAGCCCTCAGAAAGCGTCCCGAGACCCGCAACGGATCTTGGTAATACATCACCATAAACGGGATCATCGAGAGAACATACAGCACACCGACTGCAATTACATTTAGCAATGCCCGCAAATTGACGGCAAAAATGAGCAGGCCCAGTCCAAATAGCGGCCCTATCACGCGGCCCGTCGCGTAGCAATAAGTGATCATTGTCAGAGCGAGTGCGATCAAAAAGACGTCCGTGGGCCGCCACTTCTCGCGCAACTGAGCGTTATGCACTAGGAATAGAAACAGTGCGATAGTAAACACCAGGAAGTATTGCTCCATCACGAACCGTCCGTATTCGAAAAGCCATGGCGTCACTGCGCCGGAGAAAACCACAATTGCGGCGATCAAAAGTCTTCGGGAAATTCGCCATGCCAAAAGACCCAATAACAAGATCGTCGCAAATACCCATGTGGCGGCGAAGACCCTCGCCGAAATCACGCTTGGCGAAATGATCGTATACAAGGCGGCTTGCAGATACATCGACTCCGCGTTAACCCACTGCGTCCAGCCCTGCGTATAGCATTGAAAAAGGATAGGAAAATGTTGTCCCGATTCACTATATCCGGTTTGCGAGATCAAATAGGCGTTGTAGGAAATACAGGATTCGTCGACGTAAAAGCCGGGAGGGTTCGTCGAGATGCCGTTCACGAAAAAGGCATAAAGAACGACGACGAAAATCACGCCCATCAATGTGTTGCGGACTTTGGGCGTTGAGAAGCGACTAGACATAGTTGTTGAATTTTTTCGTTTCTAAGATCGTCCCTATTCTGCCGCGTCGAGAGGTTTCTCCAGCACAAACAAAAGATTCTTACCGAGCGGCGGACTAATCAAACTCTCCGAGAGTTTTACAAGGGGCACTGCGTACGTGTCGTAAAGTTTTACCACGCTGCTCTCAAGGTCGGCGGAGCCGAAGATCCTGTATTTTACGAACCACGGAAACATTCCCGCAAAATCGAAGAACTTTTGAACGCGGATAGTGAATCCTGCTTCGAGTGATTTTTCGATGAGCTCTTTTTTTACGTATCTGCGAAAGTGCCCGACGGCGCGGTCGAAAGCGCCATAAAGGATCGGCAGCGCCGGAACAAAGATCAATGCCCTGCCGCCTGGAACGAGACTTTCAAAAATATGGCGAAGTTCCTGACGGTCATCCTCGATATGTTCGAGAACATTGATATATATGATCGTATCGGGTCTTTGATCCGCGACGATCTCATCACAGACAGACGCAAATACATTGTTGTAAAACTTGACCGAAACACTCTCAGATGAAATATTATTTACAAGCTTTCCATACATCTCCGAAGGTTCAACAAGCGTAAGGCTCGCGGGATTTTCGCCGAGCAGCAAGCTGGAAAAAAGGCCGGTTCCCGCTCCAACCTCCACGATATGCTTTCCCAGGAACGGCCGATATTCGGCAAGTATCCAACGATGATAATTCGCCGCGAACGCCATCGCTTCGAGGTCCTTGCCCACATAGACGACATCATTTTTGGTTTCCGTCAAGGACATTTTTGAAACCTCTATTTAGTTGATTTACCTGTTTTCTCGGCTTTCACCGTCTTGTCACTTTTTTCTGTTTCGGCAGCAGGCCCCAACTCAAATTTGGAAATTCTGTTGCCGCCGCTATTCACAACCAGCAGCCAGCGCTTTTTATTCGCAGTCAGGATAGTCATTGAAGAAGGATTCTCAAGTTTTTGATCGTCCGGCGGGTTAAAGCCCTGCTTTGCCGCGCCGTTCTCGTCAAAGGCAAGCACCTCATTAGTACTTGGGCTCGTAACATAAACGGTCCTAGTTTCATGATCAAAAATGACGTCCGGGAACTCGCTCGACGAACGCTGCCACGACGGGATCGGCCATTGACGGGCAAATTTCCCTTCGAGATCGAATACCTGGATTCTTCCGTTTCCAAGATCGGCGACGAATATCAGATTATCAGTCGCTCCGATGCCGGTTGCATCTCTGAATTCCCCTTCACCCGAACCGGAAACTCCCCAGATATACGAAAAATTATCGCTTACCGGTTGGAACCGGGCGATCCTGGTTCGTCCCTGATCAACAATGTAGATCTGATTATTGGAACCGATGACAAGGTCGCGCGGTCCGTAAAAACCGGTATCGGGGCCGTTGTATTCTTTCACGAAAGTGCCGTCGGAACTGTATTTCAAAAATTTATGGTTACCCGCGTCCGAAACATATAAATTGCCCTCGGCGTCGACGGCTACACCATTGGGCTCTTTGATCTTGCCTTCCCGTTCGCCCGGGTCGCCTATGATCGAGATAAATTTCCCCTCCCCGTCAAATTTTTGTATGCGGCTATTGCCGGCATCGGCCACGTAAAAATTACCTTTCTCGTCGGCGGCGATCCCGCGCGGTTTTACAAACTTGCCGGGAGAATTTCCCTCACCGCCTCTGAAAGCCGGAACAGCGTCGTTAGGATTGATGGGAATACGAGGTTCTTCGGGGGGCAATTGAACTTCGGGTTTGGGTTCGCCAAGCTCATCGGGAACCTTATAAATGGTCATCTTGCCATATTTATTTTGCGCGTCGTCAAAAACCACGTCGAAATACGCCTCGAATATCGACTCGTTGAGCTTCTTTATGCTCTCGTTATTTCTTCTGAGGCCGTTGTCTATTGCGACATAATTTATCCCGTTTTCTTTGAGCAGGTCAAAGACCTCTGCAGGGTTTGTCGATTCGAGCATTCTCACATAAACTCGGTCACGCTTGTATGTATCGTAACCGGCACCCCAGGCATAATACGGATGTCCGTAAAACAAACGGCGGCCGGCCAACAGGATCGCATGACTGGTATATCGAGCAGAAAGAAAAACCGAATTTGGCGGTGTATTATCCGCGACCCAATTGACCAAAGCATCGTCACGATAAGCAACTTCGCCCCAGCCGGTAGTGTGGAAGGGATACAGGTCAAGCATACCGCTCAATGTGATAAGAACGGTTAGAATAATCGCAGCTAGGCGGCTGAATATAGCCGTGCCTAATATCCTGAAATTCCATATCGAAAAGGGGGCCGCTGCCGTATACAGATTCGTAAGGAC
>JBKJJR010000119.1:0-8491 GCA_046597835.1 Pyrinomonadaceae bacterium | reverse complement strand
GGTCGGAGGCATCTCGACGTTGCAATAATAGTTTTGTAGCTGTCCATCCGGCTCGTAAAAGCGAAAGATGTTATACCAGCGGTCGAGCCAATAGTATTCGTACGAGATCGTCCCCCGGCTGATCGAACCGAGTCCCGGATGCTCGACATCGCGGTCAAATTCGCCAACGAGTACGATCAACGGATCGTTTTGCTCTATCAATTGACACCTCCAGGTGCGCCGAAGGCTCTGATCAAATTTGCGCGAATTGACTGTAATTTGTTTAAGTAAGCCGCTATTCATATTGTCATCAAAAAGAGTTTCATCCTAAACATTCTGTCAGTTCCGTTCGATATTCGATGTTACTTAGTCTTCGTCCGAGCCTTCTTCGCAGCCGGTATAGGCTTCGCGGAGCTTGCCAAGAAGTTCAAAAAGGACGAGCCTTTCGGTTTCCGTGAGGCTGGTAAGGCAGCTTTCTTCGAGCTCGAGCCACTGCGATTCGACCTCTCCACGCATCTCGCGTCCACGATCGGTCAAAAATATCCGCGTCGAACGACCGTCATTGTCGATCCTCGAACGCGTGACGAGATTTATCTCGATCAGCCCTTTTAACATTTTATTGACCGTCGGCGCAGAGAGGCTGAGGCGTTGGGCGAGGTCGACCTGACGAAGGCCGTCCTGCTTCCAAAGTTCAAGGAGGAAAAAAATTTGCCCGCCGTGGAGGCCGATCTGTGCCATGTGACGCTCGATCGAGTTGCGAAACGCCGTCGTCACCCTGCCCAGAAGGTAACTGACCGTGTCTTCAAATTTAATATGCGACGGCATAAGTGGTTTTGTTGCTATGCTTTGGATAAACGCTTAGCCCCCTCATTAGAAATAGTTAGCCTGCTGTTAATTTATGGTTAGCGAGCTAAGAATATATCGTTAGCGGGCTAATCATTAAAAGTTAGCATGGTTTGGTTTAATTGAGAAGTAGGCTAAGATTAATTTATGGAAAACGCTGAAAAGCTCAAAAATGCACGCAATTTACTGCTTAAGCTGCATAAATCTATGATAGATCTCGAGCGTGAGATCTACGAGGGCATCCACGGAAAGCTTAATTCCACGGAATTCCTTAACCTTTTACTCGAAGACGAGGATTTTGGCTGGCTGCGGCAGTTTTCAATGTTGATCGTTGAGATAGATGAGATGTTTGCCCAAAAAGAGGCAATACCAGTGGATTTGATCGACGCAAACCTCGCTAAGGTCAGAGAATTAGTCGAAATGACCGAGCCGGACGAGTATTTCCGGGCAAAATATCAGTTCGCCCTGCAGCGGGATCCGAATGCGGCCGGCCTACAAAGCGAGCTAAAATCTTTAATGGGAAAAGACTAGGGACTGATAATGCGTGTTCCACCTGTGCCATTTGTTCCACTTACCCGGAACGGAACAAGAATCCGGTCCCACTTTGCCCCGCTATATGCGGGGCGGGGCAAATTACGCTCTACCACTCTTCTTCCAATCAGACAAAAATCCTTCCAAACCTTTATCTGTCAGCGGATGGTTCACCAATTGTTGGATCACCTTAAATGGGATCGTCGCGACATCTGCACCTGCCAGGGCGCAATCGACGATGTGCATCGGATGGCGGATCGACGCGGCGAGGACCTCCGTCTCGAATCCATAATTGTCGTAAATTTGAACAATGTCACGGATGAGCTGCATCCCATCAGTCGCAACATCGTCGAGCCGACCAATGAATGGTGAAATATAGGACGCCCCAGCCTTGGCTGCCAACAAAGCCTGCGCCGCGGAGAAACAAAGTGTCACATTGACCTTTGTCCCTTCGGCCCGGAATGTGCGGCATGCTTTGAGACCGTCGAGAGTGAGCGGCACTTTGATGACGACGTTGGCGGCGACCTTGGCTAGATCACGGCCTTCATTCAGCATCCCTTCAGTGTCGAGAGCCGTGACCTCGGCAGAAATATCGCCGCTTACCATTGCACAGATCTTGGCCAAATGTTCCTTAAAATCGACGTTGGCCTCTTTCGCTATAAGCGATGGATTCGTCGTTACCCCATCGATCAAGCCTAATTCATTTGCCTCTCTAATCTCATCTAAATTTGCAGTGTCAATAAAAAATTTCATCTTGGAGTCCTTTCTGTTTTTGTGGTGAATTACTTAATTGGGTTTTTTAAGATTCCGATACCTTCGATCTCGACCTCACAAATATCGCCGCTTTCCATTTTCGAGACGCCCGATGGCGTGCCAGTGGCGATCACATCGCCTGAATTCAGCGTCATCATATTCGAAATATAGCGTATCAGAAAACCGACCGAGAAGACCATCCGCGAAGTTCTGTCGCATTGTTTTACGACGCCGTTGATGCGGGTTTCGATGCTGATATTTGATACATCCAAATCGGTTTCAATGTGCGGCCCGATCGGACAAAACGTATCGAACGACTTTGCCCTTGTGAATTGAACATCATTTCGCTGCAAGTCGCGAGCGGTTACGTCATTCAGGCATGTATAGCCCAATACATATTGAGGCCAATCATCGCCATCCGTTAACCCTTTGCAAGTCTTTGAGATAACCACGGCAAGCTCACCTTCATGCTCAACCTGCTGCGACTGCGACGGAATGATTATTGTTTCGCTGTGGTGAATTATCGCCGACGGAGATTTAAGAAAAAGCAGCGGCTCGCTGGGCACTTCGTGGCCCAACTCGGCGGCATGCTCGGCATAGTTACGGCCAACGCAGACGATTTTCGAGGGAGCAAAATCTTTTTCGATATCGATCTTCATCTTTATGGCACCGTCTCAGAAACAACCTCAGACGCCTCGCTGACGTTCCCGAATTTGTCGGTCGCAGTCAGGTAGTAATAGTATGTTTTGCCGGATTCAACTTTTGGATCCTGAAACGTATTTGCCTTCGATAACTGACGCGTGAGCAGCGTCCATTTATCTTTTGGCAGGTCTTTGTCCTCAGAACGATAGATGTTGTATCCGACGACGTCCTTTTCAATATTCACAGCCCAGAAGATCGAGATCACAGTCGGAGCGGCTGCCACGGTGATCGATGCAGGAGGACCCGGCGCAAATATATCGACTGCTTTGAATTTCATGACATTCGATTCCGCGCTCTCGATCGGCTCCGCCTGCGTCCCAACCGAAACCGCGCGGACAAAATAGTAATACTCCTTTCCAAAATCAAAGAACTCGTCATCGAAAGCCGCCGCCGTGACAGGTGATCTGTTGAGCAGTTTTCCGGGCTCATTTGGCGATGTCGAGCGATAGACGTTGTAGCCGAGAAGGCTTACAGGCGACGAGATGTCGATATTTGCAGAGGGAGGAAGCCAGTTCAAGCGGATCGCCTCTTGCGACGCCTCGGCGGTGAGTGAGCTAGGATTTGCCGCCACTTTCGATGTTGGTTCTATTAGCAGGACATTGGAGAATCCAGCCTTTTGTCCGGCTGCATTTACAAAGCGGATAGCATAGCGCAGCCGGGCAGCCTGGCCGGCAAACTCCAGAGCGTCTTTGTAGGTCAGCGTCTTTGCCCCAAAATCCGAATCGGATATCGCTAAAGCCGTGATAAGAGTGCTGCGGTTGGAGAATTCTTCTTCTGATAGCTGCAGCGGGGAAGTTAGGGGTTCGGCTAGACGGTAAATGTCGGCGCGGCTTATATTCAAAACGCTGCCCTTTGAAGCATTGTGTGCGGGCATTTTCCAAGAGAGGATAATTTGATTACCGCGTTGAAACCCTGCGACGATAACGCGCTGCAGGACGCGCTCCGTTGGCGGCACGGGAGCTCCACGCTTACCGCATGCGAAGCACGTAAGCGCTACAAGAGCTAACACCGCCAAAGGTGACTTAAGAGCCGGGCGCTTAAACAGAATGCGGGTGCCCGGACGATGAGGGAATTTGCTTAACATGAGGTTTAACCTTAAAGAATATACTGACGCAAATCCGTATCTTGGATCAGGCCGCTCAGGCGCTCGTTAACATAGGCGCCGTCGATCTTCTGGTGCTTTTGTTCGAGTTCGCTGCCGAGAAAACTAATTTCTTCAAGTAACTTCTCAACAATCGTGTGCAACCGCCTCGCTCCAATATTCTCCGTGCCCTTGTTTATCTCCTCTGCCATTTCGGCAAGACGGTCAATGGCGTCTTCGGTAAAAGTGAGTTTAATACCTTCGGTTTCGAGCAGTGCCTGATACTGCTTGATCAGCGAATTTTTGGGCTGGACAAGGATGCGTTTAAGGTCGTCAACCGTCAGGGATTCGAGTTCTACCCGGATCGGAAACCGCCCTTGAAGTTCGGGAATGAGATCGGACGGCTTTGCGACATGAAATGCACCGGCGGCGATGAATAGAATGTGATCAGTGCTGACCATGCCGTGTTTGGTGTTGACGTTCGTTCCTTCGACGATCGGCAGCAGGTCGCGCTGGACTCCTTCGCGCGAAACGTCAGGGTTGCCGCCCGATTCGCGGCCCGCGACCTTGTCGAGTTCATCAAGGAAAATGATGCCGGATGATTGCAGCCTTTCGAGCGACGCGTGCGTTATCTGCTCCATATCGACAAGGCTTTCCTGTTCATCGCGGGTCAGATATTTGCGGGCCTCGGCTATTGTCAATTTTCGCGTGACCGTCTTGCTCGGGAACATATTGCCCATCATGTCGCGCAGGTTGACGCCCATTTCTTCCATACCCTGTCCGCCAATAAAATCAATGGTCGCGTTCGAGCGGTCCTGCGTCTCGATGTCGATCAATCGCTGGTCGAGATCACCGCGACGCAACTGTTCGCGGAGTTTTTCGCGAGTGCGTGAACGCGGCTGTTCAATTTCATCCTTTGGTTCTTCGCCGTCTGACGGATAAGGAAGATCGGACGGCGGCAACAGAATGTCGAGAAGACGTTCCTCGACGTTTTGCTCCGCACGCGGGAGCACTTCTTCAAAAGCCGATTGCTTGCCCATATCGACTGCCACGTCCGCGAGTTCGCGGACCATGCTCTCGACATCGCGGCCGACATAGCCGACCTCTGTGAATTTCGACGCTTCGATCTTAATGAACGGTGAATTTGCCAGGCGTGCCAGACGGCGTGCGATCTCAGTCTTGCCAACGCCGGTCGAACCGATCATTAGGATATTTTTTGGAAGAACGTCCTCAGCGATCTCGGCTGGCAGCTTTTGCCGGCGAATACGATTGCGAAGAGCAACGGCGACCGCCTTCTTCGCAGCGTTCTGACCGACGACATATTTATCCAACTCGGCAACGATCTGCCGCGGTGTGAGGTCATCCAGGTTTTTCTTTTCGGCAGCGGTCTCACCGCCTAAATAAATAGCCATAAATCTTTGCACAAGCCCACACTCTAGTAAGGACTTAACATTCAACGTTGCGTGTATCGCCCTTACTTCCGTGCGGGCTTATGCATTTAAATCTCCTCAATAACAATGTCGGAATTTGTATAAATGCAAATATCGGCGGCAATCCTAAGAGCTTCTTCGGCGATCTCTTTTGCCGTGAGTTTCGTGTGTTTCACGAGCGCTCGTGCCGCTGAGAGAGCATACATGCTGCCCGAACCCACCGAAAGCAAACCGTCATCAGACGAGATCACATCGCCTTTGCCGGAGATGAGAAAAGCGTCGGTGCTATCGGCGACGATGAGCAGAGCTTCGAGATTTCGCAGATATTTGTCGGTGCGCCAATCTTTGCTCAGTTCAATGGCGGCCCGTTCGAGCTGGCCCTGAAACTGTTCGAGCTTTGTCTCAAATCGCGTCAAAAGCGAAAAGGCATCGGCTGTTGATCCCGCAAAGCCAGCCAATATTTTGCCGTTCGAAATGCGGCGGACCTTGCGGGCGTTGCCCTTTATCACGGTTTCGCCGAGCGTGACCTGGCCATCCCCGGCCATCGCGATCTTGCCGTCGCGTTTTACGAGAAGGACCGTCGTCGAGCGTATCTTCGCACTGTTTTCGTCTTGTCGCATAAAAACTCAATGATAAGGCTTTAATTTCAAATGCTCAAATTGACATAAATGGTCGAATTGATTGAACATTAGGGTTTATGGTTAAGCGTCCGCGCATCGGTATTACAATGCGGGTTGAGTTGGAAACCCGCAGATTTTATCTCGGACGCGATTACAGTGAGGCGGTCGAGGCCTGCGGCGGTGTGCCGGTGCATCTGAGCCTTATTCCAAAGGCTGAATATATATCCGAAGCCGTAGCCGGCCTTGACGGAATTTTGCTGCCAGGATGCAATACGGATGTCGATCCACATTATTACAGTGAGGAACCGCATCACAAACTTGGCACGGTCATTAAGGAAAAGGACGAGACCGACCGGCTGGTTTTGTCCGAGGTCGACCGATTGAAAACACCGCTCTTGGCCATCTGCTATGGTATGCAGGCATTAAACGTTTTTCGCGGCGGCTCACTTGTTCAGGACATTGAATCTCAGGTTCCCAAGAGCATCAAGCATGAGCAGGGAGAGCCGCATACGCGGAACTCGCACAGCCTGAAGATCGCCGGCGGCAGCATTTTGTCGGGTATGACCGCTGTAAAAAATTCAAACGAGGTTATCCGCGTAAATTCATCGCATCATCAGGCGATAAAAAAAGTAGGGAAGAATCTAAAGGCGGTTGCGTGGGCAAAAGACGGTATTATTGAGTGCGTTCAGGATACAAGAAAAGACAGATTTGTCCTTGGTGTGCAATGGCATCCCGAAATGACGGCGGATTTTGATCATATTTCACGCGAGATATTCGCGTTATTTGTCAAAAAATGCTGGTCGAATCCGAAAAAACAGTAACATATGCGGTGATTTTTCGTATTAATCACCATCCAATGTTTGCTCTTTGTTAGAGTGACCCGTTAACTGATTGCCTGCGACTTATATGACCTATACACAATAATAAGCCGCGAAAGATTAAAGTTAAATAACTGTAAATGATTACTAAGTTGAGAACATAAAAAATGGATAATCCAATCCTTATTGGAATAATTTCATGGTGGCTGCCGGGTGCCGGCCACCTCTTACAGAGGCGAATCAAGCGTGGCGTCATTATTTGCGTCGTGGTTTGGACAATGTTCATAATTGCCGTGGTAAGCGGCGGCGCTCATTATCCGGGCTTCGATTTTAAAGACGGGGTTCTGCTTTTTCTTCTAAACGTATTTGCACGATGCGGGACAGGCATCGGTGCAATTGTGAGTTTTGTTATCTCCGCAACACCATCGCCGCAGGTTGCCGCGCTTGCAACCTTTGAATACGGTGGCAGATTTCTCGAAGTGGCGGGATTGCTGAACTATCTTGCGGCTATCGACGCGGTCGATATTGCAGCGGGGAGGAAAAAATGATCCATTTTCTCTATCTCGTCGGATTCGCATTTTTCGTGTCCGTTGCGTTCGGGGCGTTTGCAAAAGGCACGTCACGCGAACGGGTTATCTACGGGGCAAAAACATTTGGCCAGTTCATTGTAGTAAGTCTTGTCCTTGCCTGGATCCTTTACTTTATACCCTGGTAAATAAATGTCGCTTGTCGAATCAGAAAGCCTCGTCGTTAAAACATACAATCTTGCCGAGGCCGATCGGATCGTTGTTTTTTTGACGCGCGAACACGGAATGATCCGCGGGGTAGCGAAAGGAGTTAAGCGACTCAAAAGTCGGTTTGGGAGTTCTCTCGAACCATACTCGATCGTGAATATCGAATATTTTCAAAAGGACGCGGTCGAGCTGGTTTCCATACAAAAAGCCGACCTTGTCCATTCGAATTTTGAAGCAGCGAGCAACCCTGATTTCCTGCAGAAATTTTCTTATCTCGGCGACCTGCTTATAACACTTTCACCACCGCACGATCCTAACGAGACACTTTATCGAATGGTCAAAGCGTGCATCGAAACTGCTGCCCACGACTCGGGCAGCCTTTTGAGCATCGGTGTGTATTTTGAATTATGGCTGTTGCGTCTGGCGGGATATCTGCCGGATTGGAGCAAATGCGACGAGTGTGGTCGGATGTTTGACTCGATCGAAGACGCAAGACTTCAAGCGAATTTTCATCTTGTGTGTTCGACTTGTCGAGAGGTGTCGGGCAGATCGATCGGCGGTCCCAGCCGTGTTCTAGCATTGTCGGCCCGCCGACTTTCACCCCCGGAATTCGCAGAACTTACCGCAAGCAAAATTGATGAACTTAAATATCTCTCGGCAATACTTAAGCAAATGATCTCACATTCGATCGGCAGGGAAGTCGCGGTCGAAAAATCTTTGTCGATCAATACTTAACGACGTATGACACGTTCGGGTTGGCTCATTTCAAAATACCTCGTTTTGGCTGTGCTACCGTATTTTGCATTTTCATGGCTGCTGCTGAGCGTGATCTTGTTTGTCCAGCAGGCAGGCCGGTTCTCGGATATTTTTTTCAACGTCAACATTCCGGCAACGCTGGTTTGGCAATTGAGCGCGGCACTTGTTCCGAACGTCATCGCGTTTACGTGTCCCATGGCGATGCTTGTCGGGACGGTGATCGGGCTTGCAAAAATGCAGACCG
>JBKJJR010000103.1:0-4457 GCA_046597835.1 Pyrinomonadaceae bacterium | reverse complement strand
GACGTATGCCAAATAGCTAAATGAAGCAATAGATGTGGTTATGTCAATTGTAGGGTGTCGGAAACTGATTGAATTCCGCCATTATGACTGACGTAATCGGTCAGGTTGAACGATTTTCGCGAATAAAAAAGGAAGGCCGAAACCTTCCTTAATTCGTTTAATTTGTCAGGGACGAAATCAGATGTTCAGAATATCGACGAGTTCTTGGACGGCGGCCGCTGACTTATGAAGCGCTGTTCGCTCGTCGTTGGTGAGGCTGATCTCGATGATCTGTTCGATGCCGTTCTTGCCGAGCTTGACGGGCACGCCGACGAACAGATTGCTGATCCCGTATTCACCTTCAAGAAAGACGGCGCACGGCAGTATCTTCTTTTTGTCTTTGAGAATTGCTTCGCACATTTCGACGGCTCCGAGGCTTGGTGCGTAATACGCCGAACCCGTCTTGAGTAGCCCGACGATCTCGGCTCCGCCGTTCGCAGTGCGGGTGAGGATCGCGTCAATTACTTCTTTTGACAGCAGCTCAGTGATCGGAATTCCGGCGCAGGTCGAATAACGCGGCAGCGGCACCATCGTATCGCCGTGGCCGCCGAGAACAAACGCCGTCACATTCTCAACCGAACATTCCAAAGCCTCTGCCAAAAAGCATCGCATCCGCGCCGAATCGAGCACGCCCGCCATACCCATTACGCGGTTTTTCGGAAAGCCTGACTTTCGAAACGCGACCTGCGTCATCGCATCGAGCGGATTTGAAACGACGATGATAAAGGAGTTTGGCGAATATTTGGCGACCTGTTCGGTGACCGAGCTCACAATTTCGGAGTTCGTTTTCAGCAGATCGTCGCGGCTCATTCCCGGCTTGCGGGGCAATCCGGCGGTGATGATGACAACGTCGGAATTCGCCGTTTCCTCATACGAATTTGCACCTACGAGCTTTACATCAAAACCATCGATCGGAGCGGCCTGTGCGAGATCGAGGCACTTACCCTGCCGCGTTCCCTCGACAATATCAACCAAAACGACATCCGCCAGCTCTTTGCTAGCGATCCAATGAGCAGCCGTCGCACCAACATTCCCCGCGCCGACCACCGTAACTTTATTTCTTCCAGTCATTATTTTCCTCTCTTAAAATAGTTCTCTAAATGCGTGTGTAATTAAAGAAACTATTCTATGACGAGTGGAAAATTCCCGCAAACATCCGTCTCGGATAAGTTCGAATATAGAAAAAGCCCGACGCGCTCTCCCCTTCGCTTCGGGCTTTTTCAGTTATGGCCGCCGAGAGTGATCCCAATGGCCAATGTCAATAAATGTTAAGTAATGGCCGTGCCATTACAAGGTAAGATGCACGAAAACAAAAAACATCTGTATTTCAAGGCATTTTTTGTTAAAAATATTGAAACCGCCTTTCTTGCGGACGATTCGGTATCAAATATGCACGAAACGGTCAGAGGCTGCCCGTTCATTCCTGCGGGTCAGCGACGAAGTTGGCGTCGGCGACGTTATCGACGAGGCTGATGACCATACTCGGGGAGTTAAACGTGTAACGTCTCGAATTGACCGTTACAACATATGTCTCGCCTGCCTGCAGGCCGTCAAACGCATAGTACCCGAACGATCCGGTCGACGTGACAAGCGGTTCTGTAAGTGAATTGCCCGTCACCACAACCGTTGCGTTGCGAATGCCGTTTCCGTTCGCCGTCATCACGCGTCCCGAAATGGAAGCCTGAGCCGCCGTAGATATCAGGAATTCGATTCCCCATCCTCCCGCGACATTTCCGACGATCGTGGGCGTGACCGACCTGTCTCGAACATAGAGGTTCCAAACGCCGTTGGGATTCGTTCCTCCAAAGTTTCCAAAGAGCGTCTGCGTTCCCGTTCCTCCGACCGTACTGCCCGGGAAGTTATACGGAGCAGCCGGCGCGGGTGCCGGGAAGCTGCCAACTGTGAGCCATGAGGTCGGCTCAAAATCACCGGTTGTGAGCGGCCCGTTATCGGGCACGACCGCTCCGGCCGTATCTGTGAAGTTGAGCGTCGCCGGCCCGCCTGCTGAAATTCCGCCTGCCGCAGCCAGCAGTATAAACTTCGTGCCCGTCGGACCAACAAGCAGGAAGTCCGCATTGTCAGGCGACTGACTTGCAAAATCGTAGAGTGTTATGCGCATCGATCCGATAGTCGGCGGGCCGCCCGACACAGTGATCGCCGACGGATACGGCGCGCCGGCCGCTCCGCCGTTGATGACGATGTTTGACGCGTTTCGGAACGTCGTCGCCGTGTCGTTGATCGTCAAAACAGCCGTTGACGGCGATCCGAGATTTGCGCCGGTCACTGATAGATTGACCGTCTGATCAGGTTCGGTTACGTTATCGGCGCATATTGTTACATTCACGGTCTTAGACGTGTCGCCCGGATTGAACGTCACCGTCTGACCCGTCACGGCGATGTAATCAACTCCCGTCGTGCAAGCCGCACCGCCTGTTGCCGTGCCATTCGCGGTAGAGAACGAGACGCTGTTCGTGCCAGTCGTATTGGCCGTCCGCGTTATCGTGATCACAGCGGTCTGCGATTCGTCCTCAATATAAGTCGCCGAGCTGAATTGGATCGATGGTGGCGTCGGCGTCGCCGACGGTGACATAGGTGTCACCATCGCGGTAGGCGTATACGTCGCTGTCGCCGTTAAGGTTGGCGTGCTCGAAGGGCTGGCCGTTGAGGTCGGCGTGGCGGTTGGCGTCGCTGTTCCGCAGCCGCCGCCCGGGCCGGAAATGTATCCGATGCCGTTGATCGCGCCTGTTGTTCCCATAGTGTTGCTTGGCAGCACACCGAGGCTCGTCATACCAGCCGCTGGGATAGTGCTGAATCTAAAAGTCGTTATGTTCCGGCTGATACGATTCCCGACAAAGAGCAGATCGCCGGCGACGTTCATCGCAAGATTATTTGCGGTCGTGCCTCCGGTGGCGAAAGGTGAACCGGTGATCGGGCCGACCGTTGTTGCGGCGCCGGAACCCGTTACCTGATAAACGCCGACATTGTTGCCGCTGTTTCCGGCCACGAAGTAGAAGGTGCCATTTGCCCCGTATTCATGAACGAGGCCAAACCGCCGCTGCGTCAGGCCGCTTGTAAATGGATTGCCCGTAACCGGAGCGAGAGATCCTGATGTTGACGTGTATGCCCGGATGCCATTTGTGGTGTCAACGGAATACAATCGGCCCGCGGTGTCCGTCGCATAGGCAAGCACACTTGTCGCGCCGCTGGCAAAAGGCGATCCTGCAAGTGCGGCGAGCTCTCCGGTTCCGGGATCCACGCTGAATCCGCCGATACCGGCGCCCTGGTTGCCGCCGACGTAGTAGTAATTGCCAAACTCGGCCATCCGGCTCGAGAAACCTGCAACATTTGCACCCATGTTGTAAGGGCTGCCGGCCGCAGGTGTTGCACTCGTCGGTGTGATCGCAAAGCTATGGACGATACCGTTGGTCGCATTGTTTGCCACGACTAGCGGAGAACCGCTTTGATGCACTGCGATCGTATTCCAGACGCCAGTGCCGAGCGATATCGGACTGAACGGCATCGCGGTGAGCGCACCGGTCGTCAGGTTGATCGAATATGCACTGACGGTGTCGGACGAGTCGTTAACAACATAGAGCCTGGCATTGGTTTTATCGACCACCATCCGCTCGCTGACGATCGAGTTGATGCCGCCAAGGCCCGCCGCCACCGGGAAGCCCGCAAGCGGCGTCATTGCACCGGTCGTCTGATTAACCTGAAAGCCGTAAACAAAGCTTCCGTTTGAATCGTCGTTCAGGGCATAGACAAATCCCGGTGCCGGTGCACACGTCGGACTCGGAATTGGCGTCGCCGTGTTGGTTGCCGTAACTGTCGAAGTTGCCGACGGACTAGCCGTAGCGGTTGGCGTCGGCGTTCCTCCCGGAGCCCCGATCCAGGTTGCTCCTGAGAAGGTTTCACTGGTCGGCCACGGAGCGGTTAGCTGCGGCCCGAAGGTGCCGCTGACAAAGTCGTACACAAAGATCGGGCCGTTGGCGTCGTCCGTGACCAGATAGGCTTTGCCGTCCGGACTGATCGCGAGCCCGTCAATGTCGGTTTGGCCCGCAGGGTACGGAGCGACCACTGTGACAGACGCATCACCATTTATGCGAACAAGGCTGGCGCCGTATGGCGTCGCATCGTCATTTGTGCAGTAAAACGCGCCGGTGTTCGGATCGGCCTCGAACCCGCCGCAATCTAGGTCGGCGTCCACGTAATCGATATGCACCGTAGCAATTCGAGTGGTCGTATTGATCAGATATATAGCCTCGTTCGCGATGTTCTTAGTCCCGTAAAGATTACCGTTGTAGAACGCGAGGCCGACCATACTTTGAAGGGCGCCGCCGGGATCGGTGATCGGGCCGAGCGTAGTAACGGTTCCGCCCACGGGCCACTCGAGCAAGGTGGTGCCGCTGTTGAAATAG
>JBKJJR010000095.1:0-9910 GCA_046597835.1 Pyrinomonadaceae bacterium | reverse complement strand
CTTACGATCCAGCGTATTACCTTTTAGTTGCGCCGCTTGCTTTTTTATTACGTTAACTAGGATGCTCTGGTTAGAAGATTTTGCAACGTTTTTCATCGAGTTAATTCCAGCTTAACTCAACCGTGTTTCGATACTGGCCGTAATTCGCGTGATCTGGATTGTCTCATGATAATTTTAATTTCAAAAAGCCCTCGTCAAAAAGTACAAAATGCGCACTGTAGGATAAGGCTTCGGCCCTAGAGAGACAATGGATTTGGCGACGTAGACGCTATTTTCGTTGATAACCGCGTCGACTTTCTTCCACTCCACCGCCTAAGGTTTTCCATTTCCGTAATGTTAACATAAACGCATCCAATCATTAAGGTTAAGTTCATATCTCGCACGCGACCGGAGCTAATCAACCCGCGCAAATTTGCAATCACCGGGTACATTTTCTTCATGGCGATAAAACGCCCTTCATGCTGAGATGTAAGCCGCGTTTGATAGTTGATCAACCCCCTTGCCAGCTCATTCTTGAACCTTTCATTCTTTTTCACAATCAACCAACCGACGACTGCCGAAGTAATGGCAGGGATGCCGACGTTTGCAGCTTCTTGCCATCAGTTAATTGGTTGAAGCTCTTCGGCCATTCGACTAACACTGGTCGAATCTGAGCCTTATCGTGAAGCGGAAAATCCAATTTTTGTGCAAGATCGGCAATAAATGTGCAAGTTGTTAATTTTGTGCAATGCATACCTTCTATCCACAAAATATGTGTATAGGAAGTATGCACGAAGCGGGAGCGAGGAAAAACGGGAGTAATATGTCGAAGATCAAGAGAACTGGAAACTAAGTATTCATTTTTTATCACGCGAAAACGGCGCCGAAAAAACCTTAAAGAGCACCCGTAAATACCTGTAATCAAGCAAGTTGTGGCATTCGCGCGCTTTGGCAGCCGCTTTGGCACGGCGGTTGTAATAGAGAGGGCAACGAAGCAAGTTTGGCCTCGAATAAAAACAAAAACTTTAGGAGAAGAAAAATGAAAAAGACAATCACAACAATCGCACTGGCAACGGTATTCACATTCGGAGCAACTTTCGCAAACGCAGGAATCATAATGGGTGACAGAAGTGCTAACACAGCGGCAACGTGTTCAGACAAAGACGGCATCATCTACGGCGGACGCGATGGCATCATCTACGGCGGACGGGGCGTTACGGGAATAATTGCTGATGTGATCAGCGGGCTCGAAGGCATTATTTACGGCGGAAAGAATGACGCGGCACCTTGCACCACCGACAAAGACGGCATCATCTACGGCGGACGTGACGGCATCATCTACGGCGGCTAGTAGTAAAGATATTCGTACCGGGGGGACACACAGCCGAGTCGGGAAGCCGACCGGCTGTTTTTTATTAGTTAGTATGAAGTTATGCGGTTTTGCCTGAGTATGCGGGTAACAGGCTACGCAGGTTTTCGACCGAGGCGGGAAGTGTTTTGAGTAATTGCTCCACGTCTTCGACAGTGTTGAACCGGCCGAAACTGAAGCGTATGGCCCCGCGGGCAAGTTCCTCGTCGCGGCCGAGAGCTCGGATCACGGGCGAGGGTTCGAGAGACCCGGACGAGCATGCAGAGCCGGTTGATACGGCGATGCCCTGCATATCGAGATTAATAATAAGGCCCTCGCCTTCGACACCTCGAAATGAAATATTTGCAATATTCGGCAGACGCGACGTGCGTTCGCCGTTGAAAACGAGGCCGGAGATCTTCTCCCCGGCCTCGTTTTCTAATCTATCACGGAGTTTTCTCAGGCTCTCAGATGCCGCAACCATATCTGACTTTGCTATTTCACACGCTTTTCCAAACGCCGCGATTTGCGGGACCGATTCGGTTCCGCCGCGTCGTTCACGTTCCTGGTGACCGCCGATATTTTGTGAATGAAGCCTCACACCGCGCCGAACATACAACGCGCCGATGCCTTTAGGGGCGTATAACTTATGTGCGGAGAGGGAAAGCAGGTCGCAGCCTATTTCCTCGACATCGATCGTGATCTTGCCGGCGGCTTGAACGGCGTCGGTGTGAAACCATAACTTTTTGCCCGCTTTCCTGATGTCGTTAACGAACTTTCCGATCTCCGCTACGGGCTGGATGGTGCCGATCTCATTGTTGGCCGTCATTATTGAAATGAGAATGGTTTCGTCGGTGATCGCGGCTTTTATATCTTCTATGCGAACGATGCCGTTTTCGTAAACGGGGAGATATGTGACTGCGGAGCCGTACTTTTCAAGGTCCTCGCAGAGGCTTTTGACCGACGGATGCTCGATCGCGGACGTAATTATATGTTTGCCGTATTTGGAGTTTGCCGCGAGCAGGCCGCGGATGGCGAGGTTGTTGCTTTCGGTCCCACCCGATGTGAAAACGATCTCGTTGGGCCGGGCGTTGAGCAATGCAGCAACCTGGTGCCGTGCTCGGTCAATGGCGGCGCGCGCCTCCTGGCCGAAGGAATGAATGCTCGATGCGTTGCCAAATTTTTCAGTCAAAAAAGGCAGCATCGCTTCGACCACACGCGGATCAACGGGCGTTGTTGCACTATTATCAAGGTAAATGCGGCGGAGCATATGTTCAATTCAGTTTAAATGTCGTAGTGAAATTAGGGAAGTATGGATAGTGTGTCGGTCGGAAACTCTCTGTGACCTTTGTGTCTTTGCTTTGTGTCCTCTGTGTTAGAAAGCCGTGTAAACACAGAGATCACAGAGTTGAAGACACAAAGTACACGGAGAAGAAGCTAATAGAATTTCAAACTGACTCATTACCAAAGTGTGGCCAGACGCAATCGAAAACGAAAAAAGGGCGGCGGCATTATGCCACCACCCTTCAAAATCGGTCCGCCAAACTAGTTTATTGGTTAAACCGGTAGGTGGTGAACTGCGTGTCCATTCGCGTGTCCTGTCCGCTCGAAAACCTGTCCATGCACGAATCATCGGTATAATCCATAAAATTCGTGATCGGATCAAGGCCGGAAAGGGACGGGCATGAGTCACGTCCGACGGGACAGCCGAAAGCCGATGACTTTTCGGCCGGCGTATCGGAGACGCCGTCGCCGCCCGTCGCTTTTCTTGCGCAGCCGCCCTGGAAAGTATGATATAGCCCCATCCAATGTCCTACCTCATGGGTGGCGGTATCGCCGTAATTATAAGGTGCAGCCGTTCCGCCCGGAACGCTTGAGAAGAGTATTACAACACCATCCATTTTTGGCTGGCTTGCATAGCTCGACGGGAAGGTCGCCCAACCGAGAAGTCCGCCACCCATATTGTTCGAGTAGATATTGAGATCGTCCGCGGTGCCCAGCCGAAGCGCGTTCTTCATTTGGGTCTCGCACGTTCCGCCGGAGCAGGTGTACCACGACGCGTTCGTTGTGCGGTCGGTGGCGACTAGATTGAAACTCCAGCCCCATGATGAATACGCATTATTCAGCACACTGATCTGTGAAGTGATCTGCGAATCGGGGATATTGCCTTGGGATAAGCTCGTGCCGTTATTGATGACGTGCCAATAGACGTTAATCGTACCGCCCGTGACATCCGTTTGATAACCGCCGTTCGCGGCTTTCTGATTTTCTCTGAAAACTGCGACCTGTCGTTCGACTTCAGCGATCTGAGCTTCGCTTAGCTTGGCGGTGCCGCACCGTCCGTTCTCAAGAAAATCCCGCTGATTTTTAAAAACTGTACCGTTGAACTCATACGGTTGGTCGCTCGTTTCGACCGGGCTTTGCTGATCGACGGCAACGGCGGATTGCGCACTGACCGGTTCTGTCCGGCTCATTACGCCAAACGCGATCATTGTGACTACACAAAATGCGGCAACTAACAAAAGAACTTTTATTTTCATATTCACTCCTGTTGGCTTTGGTCTTGGTTACGTTTCTTGTCTTTAGAAATTCACAAACCGGGCCAGAGATTCCCGCATCAGTGGATTGCAAATTGAGACTTTACAGGTATATCACGAAACGGGAAAATATCAAAGGATTTATAACGATATGCTTTACGAACCCAACGTACAGAAATCTCTCGGCCGAGTAATGAAAATTCCGAGTGAAATGAGCGTTTCGAGCACCAGCGGTTAGCTGGCAACTGAAAGTTTCAAAAACGCCTCAAATGAAGTATTGTTTTAGGGGTATTAGTTTGCCCTTGAATGACTAAACCGTAGGGAAACAGAAATAATATAATGGACTTTACGACAAAAGAAATTTTCAAGCGATACGCGAGCATCCTCATCGGACGGCCGATATCGCCTGTGTTCTTAAACATACTCGTTACAAGCGTGTGCGACATGCGATGTACGCATTGCTTTTTTACGGAGGAACTCGACGACCGGCCGCGTAAAAAGCTGCAAATGAAGACTGATGAACTCGCCAGGATCTCGGAGACGCTGGGCGGCAATCTAGGCGTGCTTGTGCTTGCGGGCGGTGAACCGTTTACGCGAAAGGACCTGCCTGAGATCGTCCGTGCGTTTTACGAGAACAACAAGCTGGACTCGGTTTATCTGATGTCGAACGGGCAGATACATCCGCGAATTTTTCCCGACGTCGCCCGTATAATGGACGAATGCCCGAAACTCAACGTGAGCGTTGCTCTCGGGATCGACGGGATGAAAGACGCTCACGAAAAGATCCGCCGCAAAGAGGGCAGTTGGGACAAAGCCATCCACACCGCCCGCACGCTGCAGCAGATGAAGCGGGAGCAATATCCACAGCTCGACATTCAGACTTGCACATGCGTAATGCACTCGAACGAAGACACGATCTTTGACTGGTATAACTTTCTCAAACACGATCTCAAACCAGACAAGGTGAATATTAACTACATTCGCCCGCCCTCGGCTGATCCGATCGAACTGGAATTTGACCATAACCGTTACAGCCAGCTTTCGCAGATGATACTTGAAGACACGAAAAGTGCCGCGCTCAAGAATAATTACGGCGGCAAATCGGGCTTTTTCAAAGCGGCGGTCGATATCTACATGCACGATGTCATCACCAAAACAAAAGAAGAAGGCAAAGCTCAACTCAAATGTTACGCCGGCAGTGCCGGTGCGGTGATATATGATAACGGTGCTCTTTCGTCGTGTGAGAACAAAGCTGACGTGCTTAATCTGCGCGACTATGACTGGAATTTTCAAGCTGCCTGGCAGACCGACCTGATGAAGGAGCGGCGCAAAGTTGCCGGTGCCGGCTGTTACTGCACGCACGAATCGAATTGCTTTTATCCGTCGCTGCCGTTCAACCCTGGGCATTTAGTCAAGATCAAAAAACTTGAGGGCCAGATGAAAAAGGCCGCAAAGGAAATGAGTTTGAACCATCCGCAGCCGGAAGAAATGGGAATGAAGGCGTAAAGAAACACATGAAATACGATTTCACAATTGTCATCGAGCCGGACGAAACTGGTTTTCGCGCATTTGTGCCTGCGTTGCAAGGATGCCATTCTTTCGGCGACACGCTCGATGAGACGCGAAGCAACAATGCTGAGGCCATTGAACTTCACGTCGAATGTATGATCGAGGATGGCGAAGAAATTCCGGTCGAAAAAGAACCGTATTTTGTAACAAGACTTTCATTTCCCATAGCCGCATGACCCAAAAGTTTCCTGTTTTGACTGGATCAGAGTTAGTTCGAGTGCTCGAAACTGTTGGGTTATTTCGAGACGGCAGAAAGGAAGTCATATCCATTTGTACCGAGCCGATGACCACCGACGTGTGACGGTTCCGATTCATAAAGGCAGGAATCTTACTATTGGAACCCTCAGAGCGATACTCAAGGATGCTGATATGACGGGAGACCAATTACGAAGGCTATTGTAAAAATGTCGCACACTCCCAAAATTCTCATAATCTCATCGGACACGGGCGGCGGGCATCGCTCTGCGGCGCAGGCGATCGCGGAAGGCTTGCAGAATTTTTGGCAAGGCGAATCGGCCGTCGTCCGCACGATCAAAGCGGTCGAGGAATCTCATCATCTCACCGAAAAGCTCGTCAATCTTTACAATTGGGTGCTGCGCAACAAGCAGCATTGGATGAAATATCTGTACTGGACGATGAATAAGATACGTCCGGAAACGCGAGAGTTTTTTCACAACCGCTGCATCGGTTATGTGCGCGGACAGTTCGATAAATGGTGTCCACATGTCGTTGTGAGCGTTCATCCTTTGACTCAGCATATCGTAGCTAAGATATTGAAAGAATTGAATTTAGCGGAACAGGTTCCGCTGGTCACAGTTGTTACCGATCCGTGTTATGGATTTTGGAAAGGCTGGGCTTGCGATGATGTTTCGCTTTATCTTGTGGCAAATGACGAAGCGCGGCGGCAGTTGATTGATTATGGAATCTCGCCTCAGCGGATCAAGATCTCGGGAATGCCTGTTGACCCGAAGTTTCACGAAATAAACGAAGCCGATGCTCAGACCGCACGCAAAGCATACGGCCTTGATCCCGATAAATTTACTGTGTTCCTGAACGCAGGATGGATCGGCGGGGGGAACATTCCGCAGATATTCAAGGAGCTGGTGCGGGGCGAATTGGACGTTCAGGCTATATTTCTCGCGGGCAAGAATGAACGACTGCGACTCGAAGCCGAGCAGATCGCCAAGCACGCAAGGTTTCCGGTAAAAGTGATCGGCTATTCCAACGAGATCGAGAAACTAATGCAATCGGCGAATGTCATGATCTCAAAACTCGGCGGCCTGACGACCTTTGAAGCGATGGCCTGCGGCTTGCCTATAATCGCCGACGCTACGACGCGGCCGATGCCGCAGGAAGCCGGAACGGTTCAGCTAATAAGCGATCGAGGCGCCGGAATTTTGCTCAAAAGAACTATTGATATAGTGCCGACAATTCGCGATCTGATCGGCAATTCCCGTCAATATATGGATATGAAGGCCGCGACCATCGGACTCACAATGCCGAATTCGACGGAATATATCGTCCGCGAGATCAACGCCCTCTTACCGCAAACAAAACAGACGGTCCAGGCCGCGGCGTAGGGCCTTTTCGCGTACATTCGATTATTTCAACTTGTTACAATTCAGCGATTTAATTAACCTTTTCTATTGGAAATATAGTCAATCGACTGCGGAGAGATCAGCTTGAGCCTATTACTTGAAGGAAAACGTGCGTTCATTTCGGGCGGAACGCGCGGTATCGGAGCCGCGCTGTGCGAGGTGTTTGCCCGCGAAGGCGCGGACGTAGCGTTTAATTATCACTCACGCAACGACCTTGCAAAGGAAGTTGAAAGTAAGATCGAAGCTCATGGCCGCCGTGCTCTCAGTTTTAAGGTTTCGGTCACCGACCGTTACGGGATGAAGCACATTGCGCGCGAGATCAAAGACGCGTGGGGCGCAGTAAATATTCTCGTCAACAACGCGGCTGTCAATAAAGGCGATAACTTTGCGACGACGACCGACAAGAGTTGGGATTGGGTCGTGGATACAAATGTCGGCAGCCTGTTTGCTGTTACAAAACCCTTTTATAAACAGATGATCCGCGAACGTGCCGGCTCAATATTGAACATAACGTCGGTCGGAGCGATCCGGAGCCTGCCGACCTCGGTCCATTACGCTACATCGAAGGCCGCGATGATCGGTTTTACAAAGTGTCTTTCACGCGAAGCTGCGAACTTCGGCGTCACAGTCAATGCCATCGCGGCCGGTATCTTCGACACCGATTTAGCCCATACGCTGCCCGAGCGGCTTCTGCAGATGCACGAGTTTTGGGTTTCAAAAGGCCGACTTGGAAAACCCGAAGAGCTTGCCGAGTACGCGGCGTTTATGGTCAGCGACCGCAACAGCTTTATGAACGGCGAGGTCGTCATCGTTGACGGCGGCGCCGTGACCTGATCGATTATTTCTCCAGTTTTTCTTTGGCTCGTTCGATAAACGTCTTGATCATTTCAGCTATACGTTTCGTCATTTCGCTGCTGATGAGAGATTCGCCTGCGAGCCAAGCGAGTGAGTGAAGGTCGCGAGCTTTTTTGCGGCGGAGTTCGACCATTTGGGAAAAATGGACTAGCGTTACGCCTTTGGTTTTTTCCATCAAATCTACGGAATAGCGGAGAAAGTTTTCGGCCTCGGTTCTGATAGGCGACCACTCGATACGGTCGGCCGTGTTTTCGGCGAGCTCGACCGCGAACTTTTGGAGCATCTGTCCGACAAACGGGATCTCGGCCTGAATACGCCAATGGGCGATGCGGTTCGCGTCCATTTGGATCTGCTGGATGCCCGGCATAAGCTCGGCAAAATTTCGGAGATCGCCAAAAAACTCATGCGCTTTGTCGATGCTTGTTCTAAGCTCGATATCGTCTGTGTAACCTGCTTTTACTGTAAACATAGTTTGTGACAGGATTATAGCAAATGCTCGTTGTCGCTGAGAAAACTTGCCCAAAATGCCACTCGCCAAAGATGAAAACCTGGCCGGAACTTTCAACGGACGAAAAACTCCTCGTCAAAAGCATGGCGCTCTCAGCGGAATTCACAATAATAGAAAGAAAAAAGCACCGCTTTTGCACGCGGTGCTGGTTTGAGAAAATCGAGAATATTATCGAGCAGGCCTAAAGTGGAAATAAACTTCTTCTTGACGCATCCCAGTTTGATGCCTAAAATCATTTTTTGACGCCGGGCGTTCCCGGGTGTCTATTCCCAATAATTCACAGGAGCTTTTATATGAATTCAGTTTTTCGATCGACCGCGTTGCGTCCACAATTCTTGCGGCGTGGAATTTCGGTCGCATTTCTATCGATCTTGTTTCTCGCGACCGGTCTTCCGGCGGCATTTGGCGATACACCAGCGTGGTCGTTTAAGGGGGCAAAATGGTATTCGCTTATGGAAACCGGCAACGTGACGGTCGGCGTCCAGAATGGTGTGACAATGCTCGATGGAGCAACCGGCAAGGTCGTTTGGCAGCGTAGCGATCTCGGCGAGATAAAGGAAGAGGAATACACCGAGATGCCAGGGACGCCTCTGTTGCTTATTTCGGACAACAGCGGCTGGGCACAGCGCAAAACTAAGATAACGGCACTCGACACGTTGACGGGGGCGACCGTTTGGCAGACAGACAAGATGCTCGGGTTCACTGTTGAGGCCACCCCGGTTTACAAGAAGGACATGATCGTCTTCATTACGATCCAGGATAATCGCCGCAACAAGGACAAGCCCGATGTATTTGCCCTCAAGATGTCCACCGGCGAGTTGCTCTGGCAGAGCGAATACAGCGAAAAGGTCGATCTTTACGGTATTGAGAAGAAAAAACGCGGTGCGACAGCGTCGATGTTCATGGGCAGCGGCGGCGGAGCGAGCGATCGCTTTGACCTGAGCGGTGAAAACCCGCCGATCATCGATGGCGATTCGATGTATATGACCTACGCCGGGCTGCACCGCTATAACCTTGCGGACGGCAAACTCATTTGGAAAACGATCTACGACGTCACCGACGGTTCGCTCAAAAATACCAACGGCCAGGCGATCTTTGACGGCGACGTGATCTACACGTCGGCGCAGGGAATTATCCGTGCGATCGACAAAAATAACGGCGCGGTCAGGTGGGTGACAAAAGATTTCGGCAAAGGCGGTATCGCCGAGATGCAGCTATACAACGGCGTTATCTATGGCCGGATGGGCGGGCAGTTCTTCAGCGGCAAAAAAGGCGAATGGCAGAAGAAAGGCCCGATTGGCGTTGTGGCGCTCGACAAAGCGACCGGTAACACAAATTGGATCTACACCGGTGCCAAGGAATCGATCACCAACATGATGATCCTGCCCGACGACAATTCGCTGCTCATCGCTGACGAAAAGAACCTGATCGGGCTAGACATGAGCAGCGAATTGTCGTCGGGCAGGATCATCATGTTGGTGATCGATTCCTTGGCACCGGTGTAGATCCAATTTGT
>JBKJJR010000072.1:0-5762 GCA_046597835.1 Pyrinomonadaceae bacterium | reverse complement strand
TCTTTCAGACAGACGGCGACGAAGATGGGGTGATGATCGCCCCGCCGCCGGGCGATATGCGTCTCGCACTACCTTCGACACCAACTGCCCCGATGGTTGCACCTGGACAAATGATGCACCCAATGGTGCCGATGAGGCCAATGATCGCCCCATTGCCCACGATGCCGTTCATCTCGGGACGTGTAATTTAATTTTGGTGAATTGTTCTATAAAAGGGCGGCCTCGAGCCGCCTTTTTCGCTTAGAACAGACGAAAATCGTGATTGTTTTTCCGCCTCCAGATAAATCCGTCCAAAACGTAATGTGTCAGTTGGGGTAGCGCCAGCAGTGGCACAAGGTACATCTTTAAATTTTCCAATTCCCAATCGCCGCCAAAAAGCCACTGCTTTTCGTGCCAGACGCCGCGGTGCCAGAAAAGCTCCTCAAGATAGGCTAAAGCCCATAGCGTTGCGAGAAAGATAATCCAGTTTTGAGAAATAGTACGGTAAACACGGCCAGTTGTTTCGCTCCGGAATTGGGCGTAAACGTAGATCAAAGCAAAATACGGCACACCGTGGATGATGACGTTCGTTACGGTAAATGCGTAATCCGAATTGAAATAAACTATACCGACATACCAGCAGACAGCGGTCGTTGTGACGACAATGTCCTTGCCGATATTCAAAAATCCGGCGGTGATAGATAGATAAACCGATTTTGCAAAATACGCCGTCAGCGCCGCGACATAGATCGGAAACAGGATCGTTTCAACGATCGCGGGCAGCGAAACAAAGTCATATTGAACAAACCATTCAAAATTCCGCGGCAGCCGCGTCATCCAGAAGGCGAGCGGGTAAACACTGGCGAGATAAACCGCCGCCGCATCGATCCACCACGTCCATCTTGCCGTCTCGTTTAGCTTTCGCCGATAAAGCGCGACCCAGCCATACTGTTGGCGGACAAAATGAAATACCGCGATTATTGCAAGAGCCTTCCAAAATACAAGCTCACCCTCGGAATACAGCGCTACGCCGATTGCATAACCACAGATCGGCACAAGCAGATACAGCCAAAACCGGCGCTTGAATTCCGCTTTATCAAAATAGACGCGGAAACTCGTCGACCAGACATGCGCGACATCGATCAACAACACCGCCGAAACCCAGGTCCACTCGGGCGATTCACTGTTCAAAACCCCAATCTGCCAACCCACGGCAAGAAGCAATAATGATAATACGGCGCTGCCCAAAAAGACCGTTAGGTCGATCCTTTGTGAAAAGAGCCAGTAGTTTGGTCGTACTTCTGCAGCCATTTCTAGGGATTATTCGCGTTCTATCTAAGTCGCAAAACCTCTGACGTCGCGCGCAGTCCATGATAAAACGCTTCTTCAAAAAGCGCGATGCCGCTCAGGTCTGTGTGGGCGAAATGGATGTTGCGATAGGATTTCATTGCCTTTTCGCGAACGCCGCTCCAGATAAAGTTCGGCCGCGGGCTTATCATCGCGTGGCCCCAACGCATAATATCGATCCGCTCGGTCAGTTCGTAAATGTCCGTGTGAGCGCGAGCGAGATCGGTGAGGCAAACATCGGCGAGATCGCGCCATTCGTAGTTAAAAAGCTTTGTCCGGCCGTTTTCTTCGGCACACATTGGATAATAATAAGTCAGTATCGTCGGGCCATAGTCGATGCCCTTTTGATGTGTCGCGGTCACGTAGCCAAGCGACGGGCTTTCGAATAGAACATTATCCCAAGACAGCGGGAAATCCCTTGCAAAACGCGGTTTCGGCCGGTCCTTTAGAAAAAGGTTTGCGACAAACCATGCGTTATGCTGAAACTGATCGGCCGCAAACGGAGCGTCGCGGCGAAACCCATCAATGATATATGGAGCTGTAAACATCGGAGACGCAAAGATCACCTTTTCACAATGAATGCCGCGGATTTCACTGTTATCAAGACAGATCACATCTACGCCTTTATCAGTCGGTTCGATGGAAACAACCATTTGCGATCGTCTGACGTGGTACCTAACGTTATCGAGGAAATGATTGACGAACTGCCCGTTGCCTTCAGATGCAGTAATAAACGCCTGCGATTCGACGCCGCTTTTGCGAACTCGCGAGCAAAAATAAAAAAGCCCTGCCCACGCGGATGTTTGTTCGAGCTTTAGCCCGTAGTCGTCACGACACGCATAATCGCAATACCAGATCAAACGTTCAGAGGTAAACTCGTTTTTCTGCAGCCAATCGGCGAAAGTGATCTTGTCAAGGGATGTGACCTCACTGTCGGTAGAGCAATTGGCAACCGGCACGCCAAACGCCCGTTTGCCATGAGCGTCGCGCCAATTAACCCATTGATCGATCTGTTTTTGAAAGTTTGCAAATTGCCGCTTATCTTCGTCGTTTGCACCGACACTAAGATACAAACCCTCATACCACCGGCCTTTATAAAAGACACGTTCTTCCGGCTCACGGCATAAATACTGCTCTTTAACAACAACGTCGCCTTGTGCGTCGCGGCCTTCGAGCAGCGACATCTCATCAAGCAAAGTTATCAATTCAACATTTTCCTTAAATGGCACCGGCAGATAATGTGCTCCCCATGGGTAGCCGACAGGCAGACCGGTGCCGCTGCGCGAAGTTCCACCGACCTCCTTTTCAAGCTCAAGCAAAACAAAATCGTTAAAATTCTCTTTTTTGAGTTTCCATGCGGCAGTTAATCCGGCAATCCCGCCGCCGATGATCGCAATTTTCTTGCTCTCCCATTTATCGGCAGGAACTTCAAACGATCGGCTTTCTCGCAAAACGTGTCCGAGCATTGCCGACTGTCCGACGATCTCGCCATCGGGAAACGCGCGCGTTTCGCCCGTCCTACATGCAGCGAACACAAATGGTGCCCCCAGAAATGCGGTCAAGAGGTCGCGTCGTGTCAGGTCCATCACTGCTCAAACCGCCGCCATTCGGTTTCGTAATATCTGACTAATGCCTGATTGTCTAACCGGTTTATTTCAATGTCTTCTTTAGGCCGCGATGTGTCCGACGGAAATTCAAACATTGACGCAAATGAATTGTCGTTCAGAAAATGAAGTTCAATATCTTCCGGCGGTCTTCTTGGCGGATCGAATGGCTGCATTTTTGCTAGAGCATAACCCCAAACGCCAAAGCTCGGCACGGTTGTTTGAAAAGGCCTTACTGTAAACCCAACAGATTCAAGTGTTTGCACGATACACCAAAACGATTTTCGGGCAATGAGCGGCGACGTGGTTTGGATGACGACGGAGGAATCCGGCTTCAGTTTTGATTTGAGCAGGTTGTAAAAGCGCGTTGTGTAAAGCTTGCCCAAAGCAAAGTTGTTAGGGTCCGGGAAATCAACGATCGCTATATCAAATGGTTCTACCAGAGTACTATCGAGCCATACAAAAGCATCGGCATTCGTGACCTGAACGCGCGGGTCGCTGAAAGAATGTTTATTTAATTCTCCGAGAGCCGGAACTGCTAACGAAACCTTTGTCATCTCGGAATCAAGATCGACAAGCTGAATAAACTCGACCGACGGGTATTTTTCGATCTCGCGCAGGGCAAGGCCGTCGCCGCCGCCGAGAACAAGCACGCGTTTCGCCTCGCCGGCGTAGGCAGCGAAAGCCGGATGCACAAGGGCTTCGTGATAGCGATATTCGTCGAATGAATTGAATTGGAGATTACCGTTTAGAAAAAGGGCGTAGCCCGTTTTGCCTTTGGTTACGACGATCCGTTGATATGACGAGCTCTTCGCATAGATAATATTATCGACGAACAATGCGTCCTCGGCGAGCGTCGTCAAACGGTCGGCTTTTATAAAGGCGATGACAAGCAGCACGAGAATGACGCACCCTTTGACACGCATAATTGTGACGTTTCGCTTGATAAGCGGCAGCAGGAGCCAAGTTCCCCAAATTCCCACGGCGGCGTTTAACATCCCGAAAAGCAGCGACGTTCGGTTCAGACCGAGTTTTGGAACGAGAAATATCGGAAAAAGCAGCGAAGCGACAAGTGCCCCAATATAATCAAAGGCAAGCACACGCGAAACCAGGTCCTTGAAATCCATTTCATCTTTCAAAATTCTCATCAACAACGGTATTTCCAAGCCAACGAGTGTGCCTATGGTAAAAACCATGCCGTAAAGCACAATACTGAAATATGAAAGATGAGCAAATGTTAGAAAGAGCAGCGGCGCCGAGAATCCGCCGACCACAGCCACGGCAAGCTCGATCTCGACAAATTTTTCGGCAATATGCTTATCGATAAACCGCGACAACCACGAGCCGACGCCCATCGCGAAAAGATAAATTCCGATGATCAGCGAAAATTGTGTTATCGAATCGCCAAGGACGTAACTTGAGAGCGTTCCCGCAAGCAGCTCATAGATCAGGCCGCAGGTCGCGATAACGAAGACGTTTAGGAATAAAAGTGGAGCGCGGTTCATCTTATAGGGTGAAAGATAAAGGACATGGGATAAAGTAAAGCCCGGCCTTTATCCTTTATCCTTTCTGTCAGTTTCCCTGGATGGCCGCCGAGATTATCATCGCGATACCGATGATAAGGGCGCCGATAATGATCGCGAGGCTCGTGTTTTGATCTTCTTCGATCTCCTTTTTTACAGAAAACGGAGCAATGAGAACGACCATGAGAAATGCAAGAGTAAAAACTATGAGGCCGATGGCGACGAATATCACGGTAGTCGCCAAGACCGGCAAGAGTTCGTCAAGCTTGACGATCATCCCCAGAAAAGGGGCAAAAGTTAAAAGATTGAACATTATTTTCCTCCACGAAATCCTGAATAAAAGAACGGCACCCCAAGACGCGAATGGCTGCCCGAATTAGCGATCTCCCACCCAAACCACGAGGCCGTCGCGTAAAATGCGAGCACTCCAAAGCCAAAAACCATATACAATTTTTTCAACATAAGCATTTAGACCTTAGCCATCCGAATCGTCCGACGAACCCGTGGTAAACATGCTGTCTCTCCAGCGAGCCGTCTCAAAAGAAAATTTCCTGATGAAACCTAAAACAGGCACGACTATCAAAAGCAGCAATGCGCAGACGAAATTAACGCCGCGACTTACGTTTTGATCGACCTTTACGGAAACCGGCATCTGCGCCTGCCAATTTTGCCAAGTTCCCTCGACGCGCAAAGTGTATTTACCTGCCGGTAGAGACGAAAGCGAGGCGTCGGTAGATCTGCCGCCTTCGGTCCACGCGCCGTCGCTGTCGCTTCCCGTGTAATATTCGACCGGCACATTGACCGATTCGATTTCCTGGCTTTGGTCGTTAACGAGATCGACATCGAGATCGGCCCACGAATTATTGACAGGTGCACCTGCTGTGATCCGCACATTACTGTTCGCTTTAATATCAAACGGAATGCTAAATGCGGCCTGCGCCGTGGTCGCATTTGTCATGGGCGGCAAAACGATCTCTTGGTTGAGGGCTACTCGTGTCAACCCGCTCAACGGGATCATAAATATTGCAACTACGAACAAAAGCAGCAGGGGCAAGGAGCCCCAAGTATAGTAAAATTGCCCCGTAAACGGCTGATTCGGCGCAACACCCCACGGACGCGGCAGGTCGCTTACCCCAAAGATCTTTTCGATCTCATCGTTGGCCATATACGTTCCCAGCGACCAGTTCATCTCGTCCGATGTTTTTTCCAATGAAAGCATCGTTGGCGCCGCTACATAATCCGCAGCTCGTACGGTTTCACCCTGCTCGACCCGCCAATAAAATTCGCCCTGGACGTATTCGACGACAGC
>JBKJJR010000013.1:0-4320 GCA_046597835.1 Pyrinomonadaceae bacterium | reverse complement strand
TGCCCGGAGCCATCGCGCTGATCACTCCGGTCATCGTCGGCTTTACAATGGGCCCTGAGGTCTTGGGCGGCCTGCTCGCGGGTGTTACTGTTTCGGGCGTACTGATGGGAATTTTCCAGTCCAACGCCGGCGGTGCCTGGGACAATGCTAAGAAGTCGTTTGAGAAAGGCGTCGAGATCAACGGCGAGATGTATTACAAAGGCTCGGAACCGCACAAAGCATCGGTTACAGGTGACACCGTCGGCGACCCGTTCAAGGATACCTCAGGCCCGTCAATGAACATCCTTATCAAGCTGATGTCGATCGTGTCATTGGTGATCGCACCGTATATTGCGGGGATTGGTCGTTGAAGAAAAAGTCTATTTGATGTCCACAGTGTGGTTTGCAATCATCTGTTGCTCAATGAATTGAGTACACGCAGGCGTGAGTTGGTCTAGAGGTAATGTTATGTACCCACTCTTAGCGTAAACCAGAAGCCAGACATCTGGAAATTTGGGAATCTCGTCAAATACCTTCCATTTAAGATCTGATGTTCCCAGATCTGATTCCGTTCGGATTCCATCAGTCGTAAATATTAAAGTGACGGTGGGATCGTTGGCTTTATCGAAAAATCCTTCAGTCGCCCGAAGACGAGCGTAGTACACATATGAAAGGAACACGAGCGCGAGAGCTACGGCAATCGCCGAGTAGGTAAGCGGCCATGACCATGAGTTTGTGAAATATGAGAACAGATACAAAATAACAACGACGGGAAAAGCAACAAACGACTTTCCAACTCGTCTAGCCATGAACCGATTAAGTGCTCGCCTAACGAGCGGGCGGTCATACTTGATAGTTGCTGTATATGACATTAGTCTTCGCCCGCTACTTCTTCATTAGATTAATAAAGCGTTCGAACAAATATTACGAATCATGCGTCCCCGGAGGAGATTTGGCATTGTCGGAGTGCTACTTAAGCATCCCTTCGATGCGGTCGAATAGTATCTGAATTTCCTTCAGCAGAGCGGTGCGATCCAACTCTTCGTCATCCGAATCTAATGATTCGTAGCGATATTGAACCGCGAAGGGATTAAGGTCAATGATATTTGAAAAATCTGTTACGTCTTGTCCGAGTTCGTAGAGCTTATTTACCAATGCCATCAGATCATGGCTCTGAGGATACGAACCTCCGCGACTTGCAATTGCGGCCTTAAAACATTTCTCTGCTGCCTGTTGGGCGTGAAATCCGAATACTTCATCACTAAAATAGAGCCTGCTTTGATGCGCATCGAGTTGCAACATTCCTTTCAATGCGTTGAGGTCCCCGCGTGCCATTTCGACGAGTTCCCTCGCATGGTCAAGGTCGCTCATACAGCACGTCTCCTTCGTTAAAGGCGCGGCGGACTACGTGATTGGTAGTATCTTTCCAACGCCTCACTTCGTCCGGGGTGTAAAACAGGATATCGACAGGAACACTCAGTGCAGGAAGGCTGCGGCGAATGACTCCAACCGCTTTCCGTCTGCTCCAAGGCTTATTTGCAGGACGCTCACCGACTATTAATAGATCAATATCCGAGTTGTTATTTGCGGTTCCGCGCGACTGCGATCCAAATAAAATTACAAGCAAAGGATTTGCAACCTCGACAATTGCTTTTGAAATTGTGGCTAGCTGCCCTTTTGTAACTGTTGTTAAATTTGTCTTCATTAGATCAGGCTGCGATCACTAACAATATATCAAATTTTAGATGATTAGAGGGGCTTTTACGGCCCTAAGATAGTTACCTGTTGACTTAAAGAAACCAGTCAATTTTTCATCAACTCGATAAACCGTTCAAACAAATATTCCGAATCGTGCGGTCCGGGAGCCGATTCTGGATGGTACTGAACCGAAAATACAGGCAGCGTCTTGTGCCGCAGGCCGGCGACGGTTTGGTCGTTTAAGTTGATGTGCGTAACTTCGACATCGGGCGGCATCGAGTCTTTATCGACGGCGAAACCGTGATTGTGGGCGGTGATCTCGATCTTGCCGGTGGTGAGATCTTTTATCGGTTGGTTGCCGCCGCGGTGGCCGAATTTAAGTTTGTAGGTTTGTGCTCCGAACGCCGCACCGATCAATTGATGACCGAGGCAGATGCCGAACATCGGCGTATTGCTTGTAGTAAGTTTCTTTATCTCGTCAACAACCGAATTCATCGACGCCGGGTCGCCGGGGCCGTTCGAGAGAAAAATGCCGTCGGGTTTCAAAGCCAATGTGTCGGCGGCCGACGTGCCGGCCGGAATCACAGTTACACGGCAGCCAAATTTTGCGAACTCACGCAGAGAATTTGTTTTCACTCCAAAATCGTAGGCGACGATGTGGTGAATTGCGGATCGTGGATTGCGGATTGCAGATTCTTCGTTGTCATCCACTGGAATATACTCAAATGTTTTATCTGTTGTTACTTCGCTCGCGAGCTCGCGGTTCGCCATTTCGGGCGACGCTAAAACCTTTTCCAACAATACTTTCGGATCGAGTTCAACGGTCGAGATACATGAGCGCATCGCGCCTTTGTCCCGGATGTGGCGAACCAATGCACGGGTGTCGATATGTTCGAGGCCGACAATATTGTTGTCTTTAAGATAATCCTGCAAGGATCTGGTAGAGCGAAAGTTTGAAGCGATGCGGCTGGCTTCGCGAACGACAAAACCCTCGACCCACGGCCGCCGCGACTCTACATCTTCTTCATTTGTGCCGTAGTTGCCGATCAGCGGATAGGTCATACAGACGATCTGGCCGGCATAGCTTGGGTCGGTCAATATCTCCTGATAACCGGACATCGAGGTGTTAAAAACCATCTCGCCAAAAGCTTCGCCCTCAGCCCCAAAAGACGCACCGTTGAATGTGCGTCCGTCCTCCAGAACAAGAATGGCTTTTGTGGTCGTAAGCATTGCAGAAAGATTTTACCGCAGAGTCGCTGAGACTCAGAGAGAAGAAAGTGGAATTTTTGCCGCTGATTAACGCAGATAACGCAGATCAGAAAAGAGGCTGATTTATTTCTCTTTTTTTCCGATCTGCGTTTATCCACGTTCATCTGCGGCTAAATATTCGCGGCGTCAATTGGCTCGAAGGTCCTCTTTATCTACTGACTTTACCGGAACGCTCTTATCGTAATCGCCATGTTCGAGAAAACCCACATTCGACGGCTTCCAATAGCGAAAGAACGCCTTGCCGTAGATATACTTTTCGGGCACCAAGCCCCAATAGCGCGAATCGGACGAATTGTCGCGGTTGTCGCCCATTACAAAATAGTGATGGTCATCGACCTTTCTCGCCGGCCAGCTTGGCAGTGATTGGTTATGCTCGGAGTCGAGATAAGTCTCCTCAAGCTGCCGCCCGTCAACAAAGACCTTGCCGCTGCGGACCTCGACCATCTCGCCGGGCAATCCAATAACTCGTTTTACATAGCTTTTATCAGGATCGTTCGGATACCAAAATACCACAATGTCGCCACGCTCTATATGTCCCCAACTAACGCTCTGAAACTTGTAATAAACGAGCTTGTTGACCAGAAGGCGTTCGCCGTCGTGGAGTTCGGGAAGCATCGAGGTGCCTTCGACGACGACAGGCTGGACGAAAAAGACGCCGAAAAGGATAAAAACTACGACGATAAGAAAAATGTCGCGAAATAATTTAAAGGCTTCGGACCAAAGCCCCTGCCGCGATTCGCGGCGCATTTTCGTAACTTCGATATCGCGGTCGTCATCTATGGAAACGAATCCAAGATCTGATTGGTCTTTTTTTTGAAAATCGAACATAATCAAGGCATTTAGACGTATACATGCGCAACGCAGTTGCCATCGCTAAAGCCAACCTAATCATCGACTTTGGCGTTGTTTTTGTCAAAAGAAATTTAAAATGAACGACGCAATTCGCTCGCTTTTTCCCGCGACCAAACATCTTACCTATTTGAACAGCGCGGCCGTGTCTCCAATGCCGACCACCGCTATAGACGCTATCAATAGTCAATTGAATGACGTTTCGGCTCACGGTTCAGCGCATTACCAGGATTGGATCGATACGAAAAATCGTGTTCGCTCACTCGCCGCCGAAATGCTGCACGTGCGCTCCGATCAAGTGGCGTTTTTGCGAAATACGTCAGACGGCTTTGCGTCGATAGCGAACGGATTGCCGTGGGCCGTTGGCGATAACATCGTCAGCTTTGAGCGCGAATTCCCGTCGAATTTTTATCCGTGGCGGCGGATCAGGGACGAATTCGGTGTCGAGCTTCGGCTTTGTCCAGAGCGAAATGGCCGCATCGACCTGGAAGAATTTTGCTCGCTCATTGACTCAGATACAAAGGT
>JBKJJR010000212.1:0-2744 GCA_046597835.1 Pyrinomonadaceae bacterium | reverse complement strand
TGTTTCTGAAGCGCTTTTGGCATTAGGTAAGTATAACGTCGATGTGTACCTGATCGATCGTTTGGATCAGGGGCAAGGCGAACCTTTAAATCTCAGTAATGTTCAGACTTTAACTGTTCATTTTCCCATTATGCTCGCCGGCGGCCTCAATTTGGAAAATATTACACACACAATAACTGCCGTCCGGCCCTATGCTTTAGACGTCGCGTCGGGCGTTGAGTCTGACGGCGAAACGGATACTCAAAAGATTCTCTCTTTTTTGAAGATCGCAAAATCTTGATCATGCTGAGAGGCGACCCTCCGCGAGTTCCCGCTATTCTTGCTGTGTCCCTAAATTTCCGTCATGGCGGAAACCGGAGCACAATGAAGAATCCGACGAGAACGACGAAAACGGAGAGAGCGACGGGAACGACTCGAAAATCGCGGTTTTTAAATTGACGACGACAACGTGGATTAACGACGAGGACTTTGCTTCTCGCCCGGCGAAAAATAGCGTCTCTTTTTACCCCTTTTAGCGTCGCCTGGACGGGCAGTTCGTGTCACTATTCCGTCGGTAAGCGTCCAAAATCCCTGATGTCTACTTGACCAAAACGCAAAGTATCATCCTAAATGTGGCACGTGCCACATTTTGTGAAACACTTTTTGGGGGAGGAAAAAGGATATGGAGTCAAGTAATATTTCATTGCCGATGTTCTATCCAAATGTTAGAATTTCATAACGGGCGGCGCTCGCCGATTTTTGATCTCAGTGTTAATTAGCAAGATTTCTTACCTTTTGGATCCATTCCGATCTCGATGAAACACCACCTTTTTTCCGACAGTTCACCGGGGCTGAATTTTGTCACCATTGGCGGCGGAAACGGCCTATCAATGCTGCTTTCGGGGCTCAAGCGGTTTGTCAATGCGGGCGACATAGAGCCGGTCTGGATCGAAAATCTGTCGGCGATAGTTGCCGTAACTGATGACGGCGGTAGCTCGGGGCGGCTCCGCGACGAGCTGCAGATGCTACCGCCTGGCGATATACGAAACTGCATGGTGGCGCTGTCGGAAGATTCGCATTTACTCTCGCAGCTTTTCCAACACCGGTTTAGCGGTGACGGCGATCTGGGCGGGCATAGTTTCGGCAATTTATTTCTCGCTGCGATGACCGAAATAACAGGCGATTTTGCCGAAGCGGTCAAACTTTCATCCGAGATCCTTGCCAGCAAAGGCCATATCTATCCTGCCACCGTCGCTGACGTGCGGCTCGCGGCTGAACTTGAGGACGGTTCGATAGTTCAGGGCGAAACAAAGATATCGCAGCTAGGCGGCAAGATGAAAAGGCTATTCCTTGACCCCGAAAATTGCCAACCGATGCCCGAAGCCCTCGCCGCCATTCACGCAGCAGACGTAATAACGATCGGCCCTGGATCTTTGTTTACGAGCCTGTTGCCGCCTATTTTGGTCGAGGGCGTGGCCGAGGCCATCGCTGCTTCAAAGGCGGTCAAGATATTTGTCTGCAATCTAATGACTCAGCCCGGCGAGACCGACGGTTTTACTGCCCGACATCACCTCGAACTTGTCCGCCAATACGCACCCGCGATCGATTTTGATTATGTTATCGTCAACGATCATCCCATAAGTAATTCGCAGTCGGAAAAATACTCTGGCGGCGGTGCCGAGCAGATCGGCGTTCACGGCTCGATCTCGCCGGCGACGATTGAGGGAGCCGAGATCGTTTATGGTAATCTGTTGGACGTAGGGGATAAGGTGCGGCACGATCCCGCGCGGCTTGCGGACGTTTTGCTCTTATGTGCTTTGCGGCCGAAGGAAATCGCTCAGCATCCCAGAGAATACTTGACGCAGAGCCAACCGAGGCCGATAAAAATTTAGTGTGAAAACCGATCTGGACATTCTCATAATGGCCGCAGGCCTCGGCACGCGGATGAAATCAAATCTCGCCAAGGTGCTGCACAAACTCGACGGCAGGCCGTTAATAAATCACGTCTGCGAAACCGCTCTGACTCTCAAACCGCAAAAAATTTATGTCGTTGTCGGGCATCAGGCAGAGGATGTAAAGGCCGCAGTTTTGAGCGAAAACGACTCGAACTCAGTCGGCTTTGCGTTGCAAAAACAACAGCTTGGAACCGGCGACGCAGTAAATGCCGCTCGCGAATTACTCGAAAACTCAAATTCGACGCTGCTTGTTCTTTCCGGCGATGTTCCGATGATCCGTTCGGAAACTTTGGCTGCAGTCGTGCAAAAGCATATCGAACATCGTGGTCGAGGCGCCTCGTGTACGGTTTTAACAGTCAGGCTAAAAGATCCAAGCGGTTACGGCCGTGTCGTCCGTGACGAAAACGGCGTGTTCGAGCGCATCGTCGAACAAAAGGACGCGGATAATGACGAAAAGCAGATAGACGAGATCAATTCGGGAATTTATTGTTTTAACACAAAAAAACTCTTTGCGGCTTTGTCGCTGGTAAGCAACGACAACGCTCAAGGCGAGTATTATCTGACAGATGTGCCGCGAATTCTTCGCGATCAGGGCGATGATGTCGCGATCTTTCTTTGCGACAACCCGCGAGAGGTCGAGGGCGTCAATGATCGGCGTCAGCTTGCGGATATGGAAAATGCAATCCGACGGGCCACAATTTCCAGATTAATGCTCGAAAGCGGCGTGACATTTATTGATCCGAAAGCTGCGTATATCAGCGAGCAATCAAAAGTTGGGCGCGATACGGTAATCCATCCGAATGTGACCAT
>JBKJJR010000194.1:0-4370 GCA_046597835.1 Pyrinomonadaceae bacterium | reverse complement strand
TTCTTGCCCATCGCGGACACGATCTTGTTTCCCGGAGCAACCAGGTCCGGCTTCATTAGATGGTCATACTTTATTGTTCCATCTGATCCTGTAGAGTACGAGCGAGTAGGCCCGCGTGAGCTGTAGGTCGCAACACCGTCATCATTGCGGGCCTCGGTTGAGAATGTATTGGTCGCTCCGACCGTTATTACGGACGGTTCATTGCCGGGCGAGTGGATCGCTCCGTACATCTTTTCTCCCGCAGCATTTTTTCCATTGTTGCCAGCCGCGGCAACGACGACGATCCCCGCGTCAACGAGTCGGCGGGCTGCCCGGCAGAGCGGATCGTTCCGGTATGATTCAATCGCAGGAGTTCCAAGGCTCATGTTCGCAACCTTAATATTGTAAGCGGCTCGGTTTGCCAGGATCCAATCAATTCCCTGTATCAAGCCTGCGGTCGTTCCCGTGCCGCGTTCATCAAGCACGCGAACATTGATCATCTTCGCGTTCGGAGCCACATTGCGGTAATTTGCAAATTCGCCGCTCCGCCCGGTGCTTCCTGCCAGAATACCCGCAACATGCGAACCGTGGCCGTATGGGTCAAAGTTTGCGCTCGACGGATCACCCGCGAAATTTACAGTCTTTACGACACGGTCGTTACCGTTGGCATCCATAAACATATGGTGCTGTTCGTAAATGCCGGAATCCAAAACTGCGACGCCGACGCTTGTACCATCGAGCTGGTAGGTGGTCGAGACCGGCAAACCGGCGACATTAACTATCGTGGTTGTTTGCGAGCGAACCAGAGAGACGCCCGTTGTCGTCTCGACATGTCCGAACGATTGAGTTTCTTTATCCAGCGAGAGATGCTTGGCACCTTGTACGGCGGCGACTTCTTCCGCTACACGAACCGGAAGGTCGATTATGAGCATGTTCAATGTCGCAGCTCTGTCGCCGATCAAAACACCGTTGCGGTTAAGTACGTTGAGAAGCTCGGGGTTGTTAATATCATCCGACTGGAGAATGACTTTCACTACTTTGTTCTGGTCAGAACCTGCGACTAATGCTCTCAGGTCGGGAGAAAGTTTGTCGCCGACAAATCCGTCATCGTTGTCCATTGCGATGTCGATCCGCTGAAACCGAGGAGCTAACCGAACATCGGCGGCGATCTGGCGTTCAAAACTGTTGGCATCCGATGCACTCAAGATCTGTATTTTGCCCTGCGAAACAGCGTTGTAAATAATGCCTGCAACGTGGTCTCCGAGTACGGGTGTGTCAAATGAAAAGCTTGCGATATCGTCAAGATAGATCACGGACTTGCCTTTTGAGGCTTCGACATTTCGCAGGATTCCGTTAAGAGTTGCGTCGATCTCGGACTGCTCCTTACCTGTCGAGAACAGTGCGTTCCAGTTAATCCGGAATAGCTTTTTTCCGTTCGGGCTTGCCGCGAGACGGGCTGCGACGGATTGGAGAACCATATCTCGGGCATAGCCCTGGTTGTCGATCAGGACAGGGTTTTTCAGGGTGGTTGAAAAAAGAATATTCGCGATCGCTTGAGATTCCCTTGAATATTCCTGACTGGTATCGTATCCGGCCGAAACTTCGATCAAATATTCTGTGAAGTTTGATGTCGTATTTTTGACGGCTGACGCCTTAGCCGTATCGGCCTTTCCGGCGTTTTGGCCGAAAATCAACGTTGGAAAAAGTAATGCGCCGATAAGAAGGCCGGTCACTACTGTGGTGCGTTGTTTGTTGATCATAAATTCTCCCATGCTTGTGTAGTCTGTGACATCCAGACGGCACTCTGCCGAATTCCTATTGGCAATGGGCGTGCCACTCGGCCGAAGCTGGTTTGTATGCCGATGTTTATTGAGTGCGGTGAGAATATAGGGGGAGAGCGTTTTGCATAGGTTGGCCTTGCTTCGGTCACTCTGACCGGCCCGGTGGTCAAAGTGAACGAAGTTCCCGGCTCAGCCTAAGGCCGCGATACTTTTCGTTCGTTGGCCCGATCGATCGAGCAGATCGCCGTCAAAAGCGTCTCAAAAGTTCCCCATAAAATTGTTTCACAAAATGTGGCACGTGCCACATTTAGGATGGTGCTCTGCGTTTTGATCAAGTAAAAATAGGGATTTGTGGACGCATACCGGCGGCACAGTGACGCGAAAATGCTCGTCGGGATGACGCTAAAAGGGGCAAAAGAGGACGCTATTTTTCGCAGAGCAGAGACCAAAGTCCCACTCGTTCTCTGTCGTTCTCGTCGTTCCCGTAAAAAGCACGATCTTCCCATCGTGTTCGTCGCTCTCTTCGTTCCGGTCGTTCTCTTCGTTCTCGTCGTTCTTCGGTCCTTCTGTGGCCGTACTCCATCATCAATTACCAATCACATTCACGTTCGACGTTTGGCCGGATTTTTCTTGCAAAAAGTGGAATGGAGTTGTAATCTGAGTCAAATCGACTTTTTCCTCCCGGCGGTCTGCCCTGAGCTTTCCGTGGCAACTGCTTACGACGAAGGAGTCTTAATTCATTCGCAAAAACCAGAAGGAGATCCCGTTATGCTGCACAGACCCTTGTCACGCATTTTTGTTATTGCGTTATTTCTCAGCGCAATCGCCGCCATTGCTATCAACGCCAATTGGGGCAATCGATTCGGCTCTCGCCTTATGGCGGCCAGCGATGGGGTGAACACCGCGGTCGCGAGTTTAGCGGCGCCTTTCGGGCCGTGTAATGAAAGCTTTGACTCGGTTACGGCTCCGGCGCTGCCGGCAGGGTGGTCGAGTAACACTGTGCCGACTTTTCCATTCCCTTGGGTCACTTCGATAACTTCGCCGGATACTGCGCCAAACGCCGCGTTTGCGCAGGATCCCTCTGCGGCCAGCAACACCGAATTGATCTCGCCGGTTTATGCTATGCCTCTTGCCGGAGGAACGTTCAGTTTTCGCAACAACTATGATACGCAGAGCGGGTCTGACGGTATGGTGCTCGAGATCAGCATTGCGGGCGGTCCATACCAGGACATCGTTACAGCAGGCGGCAGTTTTTCGGCGGGAGGTTATAACGGTTCGATCGGCCCTGCGAACCCCTATATCGGCGGCAGGATGGCATGGACCGGCAATTCCGGCGGCTATATAACCACTACCGTCAATCTGCCGGGACTGCCGCCTAATGGCCAGAACATACAGTTAAAGTGGCGCATGGCCACAGACGGAAGTGTGGCGGGCAACGGCGTGAGAATAGATACGATCACCGGTTTACCATGCGGGTCCACGCCGACGCCAACAGCAACGAGCACTCCGGTTGATTTTGTCGGCCTTACTAGTACGGGAACGCTTGTGACGTTTAACTCAAACTCGCCCGGAACGACCACTAGCCCTGTTACTGTTACAGGTCTTACTGCGGGCGACACCTTGATCGGGATCGATATCCGTCCCGCCGACAGCCAACTGATCGGGTTCGGATATAACTCTGCAAACGGCAGCGCCCGGGTCTATTCGATCCACCCGTTGACGGGTGCCGCGACCAGCATTAATGCAAATTCTTTGAACATCGGTTCAGGGTTGGTCCGCGTCTCGATGGAATTTAATCCGACGGCGAACGCGATCCGCATAGTAACGAGCCAGGCGTTTTTCAATAATAATATGCGAATTCTGACGGGAGGCACCGGAGCGCTGGTGAACGACACGCCTCTTTTCAATTCGGGTATTCGAGCTACCGCCCATTCGCGCAATAATGCGGGCGGCGGAACAAACGGGGCCACCACTTTATACGAGATAGACGGCCCGAATAATAGTCTTGTCACGCAGGGATCGGTCGATTACTTTACAGGCAACGGGACCTCGCCCGATTCAGGATCGATCAATAATGTTGCGACGTTGACCGGCGTAACCGGTTCGACTGTAGTTGGTTTTGATATCTACAATGCAACCGGTACCGCTGCGAGCTCACCGGGATCGGCTTTTGTTGCAAACGCGACGACGCTATTTTCCCTTAACCTGACCACTGCCGCAGCCACGTCGATCGGCACGATCGGTTCCGGTCTGGTCATGCGAGATATTGCAGCGGGCATTCCTGCCGGATTGTTTACTCCGACGGCCACGAACACGCCGACAAACACCGGGACACCTACGAATACCGCCACGATGACTTCGACAAGTACCGCGACGAACACGCCGACGCCGTCAGCAACCGTATGCGGCACTCCCGGTGCACTCGATGGATCTTGGGGTGCGCCGGTCGTCACCGCCCTCGGCCCGGGTATCGACGTTGCGCGTTCCGTCGCCATACAAAGCGACGGCCGAATAGTGGCGGCGGGTTACAGCTACAGCGCTACGAGCACGAATTATGATTTTGCCGTTACCCGGCACAACGCCGACGGCACACTGGACACAACATTCAAC
>JBKJJR010000068.1:0-4618 GCA_046597835.1 Pyrinomonadaceae bacterium | reverse complement strand
GATGTTCTTGTGTTTCCCCGTTTTGGTGCGCTCTTGTATCAGCCAAAGCGAGTCTGTGTTTATGTCACACTCTCGCCAATTTTCTAAATCAAGATCGTTGAACTTCGGCATATTTTTCTGGATTTAGCCGTCGCTGACGCGCCGTTAGGATTATACATTGGCTCACCGTGGGTTAAAACCCATGGCTACATTCACGGCACTGCTAGGCGGCGGGTCGAGGCGCAGCCTCGGGGGATTTAGATGGGATCGCACGGAAAGGCGGTGCCTTTCCGCACATCGGGCGGCGGAGCCGAAGCAGGGGCGGCAGGTTTTTGGTTTTGAAGTGGGTGTGACGCCAGCGATGTAGCCGAATCCGTCGAAACAGCGAATTCGGTTGACAGGTTACCTCCAGTTGATGCGAAGATCTCAGCGGCGTCAGGGTTGCGGGTTGAAGCGAGTCGGGGGTGAGAGCGTCACGAAAACGGCACAAATAGAGCGTCGCTTTAACGTCCGTATGCGTCACCCGGAGGGGTGAAAAGGCGTCTTTTGACGGGTTTTTTGTGCCGTAGGGCGACGCAGAGGACGTTTGCTGAGCGTAAATGGCTGTATTTTAAGCAGTTATCCTGCGGACGCTTTGGCAAAATAGCCAAAAAACGCCCTGAGCCGCCCGAACCGCCGGACCCGCCCGGATGCCTATTATTTTGTATCGGTGCCGACGGATTCGGCGAGGGCGGCTTCGTGTTTTATGCCTACGCGAAGGCGGCGGTAGAGGCTCATCCATTGGTTGGCGAGCCACGGCAGCACGAAAAACGCGATAACCAGGCCCCGCCAGTCATCATATATAAGGTGAAAGCCGGTTATTATTAATACCCCAAACGTGACCCAGTGGCTAAAGCAGTATTCGCAGGTGAACAGATAGAAAAACTTGCGGGCTGCCATGCTGCGTTCGGTATTGGATCGTCGGACGCAGTAATCATGAAACTCGCTAAAAATCTCTTCCTGCGTGACCGTCCACGCGATCGACGCCACCATCATCGACAGTATTGTCAGAGAAAATATCGTCTCGCCCATGCCATATATCCTATCAGAACCTCGATCAGCACGTCTGTATATGAGGTCACAATTCAAATTGACCTGACCTCCCTTTAGAATTTGAGCGACATGTCGGTAGATCTCCGCGCCCTCTGTGGCTTCCCTCCGTGTTCTCTGTGTTATAACTCCCTCTAAACACGGAGGTCACAGAGTTAAAGACACAGAGATCACAAAGGTAAAACGCTTGGTTTGCAAAGTCCTCATATCGGTCAAAAAGAATTATTGACATGGATTCGTTCAACAATGTATTATTAGACATCAACGATGTTTAGCATCGTTTACCAGTTACCTCTCAGTCACTTTGACCAAATACACTCTCATATCCGTTTCCTGACAAGCCCCGGCTATATTCAAGGAAACGCCTCGCATACAAATGTCAGCAAAACTTGGGGAAATACTTGTCCGCGAAAACCTGATCACGTCGCAGCAGCTGCGCGAGACCCTCGACTACCAACGAGCCCACGGCGGCCGCTTGGGCTCGAACCTCGTTAAGCTCGGCTTCGTTTCAGACGACGTTGTGACCGCCGTTCTATCGCGGCAGTACGGCGTCCCGTCCATCAATCTTGACCTTTTTCAGATCGAGACGGAGGTCATAAAACTCATCTCGGAGGACGTCGCTCTCAAATACTCCGTCCTGCCAATTTCCAAGGTCGGCACCACGATCACCATGGCCATGGCCGATCCGACCAACGTCTTCGCGATGGACGACATTAAGTTCATGACCGGGCTTAACGTCGACCCCGTGATCGCCTCCGAGACATCGATACTCCACGCGATCGCAAAATATTACAGCGGTTCGAACGAGATCGACATCTTCGACGCCGCCTTCGCCGTCGAAGCCGAAAAACTCGGCATGACCAACGGCAAAAACGGCCACCTCAAAAACGTATTCGGCCAAAAAGGCGAGCGCCTCAAAGATTCCGATCTTGATGTGTCGCTAGACAGATTTGAATTCGGAGCTCATGCGGACGAAGGCTTCGAACTCCTCGAAGATAATGACGAAATCGATCTGGCGGCTTTGGCAAAGGCGAGCGAGGACGCTCCCGTCGTGCGGCTGGTCAATGTTCTGATGGTCGATTCACTTCGCCGCGGCGCGTCCGATATTCACGTCGAGCCTTACGAGCGAGACTTCCGCATTCGCTTTCGTATTGACGGCGTTTTGTATGATGTGATGCATCCGCCGATGAAGATCCGCGACCCGCTCATCTCGCGCCTCAAGATCATGGCGAAGCTCGATATTTCCGAGAAACGCCTGCCGCAGGACGGCCGCATCAAGATCAAGGTAAAGATCGACAACCGATCCCGCGAGCTGGATTTCCGTGTTTCGACCCTTCCGACATTGTTTGGCGAAAAGGTCGTGCTTCGCCTGCTCGATAAAGACAAGTTGATGCTCGACATGACAAAACTCGGCTTTGAACAGGAGAGCCTCGACAAATTCAAACGCGCGATCGCCAATCCTTACGGCATGGTCCTAGTCACGGGACCGACCGGCTCGGGTAAGACGAATACTCTATATTCCGCGCTGCAGGCGCTCAATACCAGCGAGACGAACATTATGACGGCCGAAGACCCGGTCGAGTTTAATCTGCAGGGCATCAACCAGGTGCAGATGAAGGAACAGATCGGTCTCAATTTTGCTGCGGCCCTCCGATCGTTTCTGCGACAGGATCCGAACATCGTGCTCGTCGGCGAAATTCGAGATTTTGAGACGGCCGAGATCGCCATCAAGGCCGCTCTTACAGGTCACCTTGTGCTTTCGACACTCCACACGAACGATGCGCCGTCCACTGTTTCGCGTCTCGTCAACATGGGCATCGAGCCATTCCTCGTCGCAACCAGCGTCAACATTATCCAGGCGCAGAGGCTCATTAGGCGCATCTGCAGCGAATGCAAAGAGGAGATTAGCTTCCCCGCCGAAGGCCTTGTCGAGATCGGTTTTACACATCAGGAAGCAGCTTCTCTCAAACTCTATAAGGGAAAAGGCTGCGGAAACTGCAATGACACAGGTTACAAAGGCCGCGTCGGTTTGTATGAGGTGATGGAGATAACTGACGAATTGCGCGAGCTGATAATCATCGGCGCGAGTGCGATGGAATTGAGGAAAAAGGCCATCGATCTGGGCATGATCACGCTGCGTGAATCAGGCCTGTGCAAAATACGCGAAGGCATCACGACGATCGAAGAAGTTGTTAAGGAAACAGTCCTGTAGGATTTGGAGGAAATATGGTTAAGAGGGCAATAGCATTATTCTTGGCAGTATTGATAGGCATTGGAGCTATCATTCCGCTTGCGACCCAGCAGGCTGAGGCGGGCACGCGAACATCCAGCAAGCACCGCAAACATTCCAAATACAAGAAGTACTCCAAGCGCTGGTGGCGTCAATATCGTGCCCGCATGAAACGCAAACGTGCGATGCAGGTAGCGAAACGGGAACTCCGGCTTCGCCAGCTACGCCTAGCCCAAGCCCGTACCGAAGAAAATGGAGTGGTTCAACCCGACTCGAAATTAAAATCTGCTTCGCCAAAAGCCAGAAAGGCCGGTCCCGCGGCTCAGGCGGTTTTGCCGACCGGCGATCAGGCACCGGCGGGCTGGAAAACCTCTCAAGCAACGGCATCCGAGCTGCAGTTTCGGGTTGATAATTCCGCCGGCGACCAGATCGGTTCGGCCTCGATATCCGTTGTCGGCCCCTCGAGGGGCAGCGGCGGACGACAGAGTGTTGGCGGAGTTTCCACCTCGACGCTGCGACGCGAGGTTATCGACAAGATGATCAAGGAGAACGGATGGGTCGTGAACGATTATCAGAAAGAGATCGCCGGCCAGACCGTTTACGTCGTCGTCGCGCAGTCGCAGGCAAAGACCGGCGGCGTGCAATCGCGGATGTTCTATTTCACCGAGGTTGACGGGCAAGTTTACAGCGTTGCGACCAATTCACCTATTCAGGAGTCCGAACGGCTGGCTGAGGAATCGGAAAAGGTCATTAACTCGCTAAAGATCCGCGTGCGTCCGACGCAGCGTGCATCAACAAGGCCCTAACGCATACCTTCCACAAAAAAATATGAGCTATGAACAAACAACAGTAGAGTCGTCGATCACGCTGCCGGAACTTCTAAGGAAGATGACCGACTTGGGCGGCTCGGATCTGCATCTTTCGACCCACTCGGCACCGCAGGTGCGCGTACACGGGCATCTCGCGCCGCTGCCGGGGTTTGCACCGCTTTCACCCTCGGACACCAAGCGGCTCGCGTACTCGGTGCTAACGGACGCGCAGAAGCATCGGTTTGAGGAAAATCTTGAACTTGATTTCTCGTTCGGCCTTAAAGGAATGTCGCGTTTCCGAGCGAACCTGTTTAATCAAAAGGGCGCGGTCGGCGCGGTTTTCCGCTCGATACCGTATGAGATCAAAACATTTGACGCGCTAGGATTGCCGCCGGTCATTGCCGACATGTGCAAAAAGCCGCGCGGCCTGGTCTTGGTGACTGGACCAACCGGTTCGGGAAAATCGACCACGCTAGCGTCAATGATCGACAAGATAAATATCGATCGTCAC
>JBKJJR010000373.1:0-3083 GCA_046597835.1 Pyrinomonadaceae bacterium | reverse complement strand
CGTCGTCGAACGCGGGCCCTGCACGAGCACGTTAATGGGCGATCCGTTCTTGTAGAAGCCGACCGTGGCATACATTGTCGCCGGCGGCTGATTGGCATCAAAGCGGAAGTTATACATTGTTCCCCAGCGGATCGCGTTTGCATTCGGGTTTAACGCGAATGTTTCCGTATTCCACATCATCGAGGTAGCAGATTGAGTAGCAGCCCAGGCAGCACTACTAAAACCTGCACTGCCCATCGTTCCGTCCTGATCCCACGCCTGATGTTGCGGGGGCATATGAAATCCCGTATTGGTCAGAGTTACGCCGGTTCCGATAGGCACTCTGAAGGATGAAATGCCGCGATCGAGGTTTTGGTTGAAAATAGCATATTCATAATGCCACACGCCGGGCGACGGATTGGTTACCTTATAGGCAAGGTAAGCGACGCCGTCAAGGCCGCGTTCCGGTTCGATCGTGACGCGGGTCGAGCCTGTCCATGCGTCGATCGCAGGTTTTTCACGCTGGGTCGATCCGACCGGCGAAAAGCTGAACGGGCTTGCGGTTCCCGACACACTGTATTGACGGAAGGAAGAGTTGTTATACATGTTGCACTGCGTCGGATTTGCCTGACAGTGGACATACTCGTGAGGCGTAACGTACTGAGCCTCTGCATAATACGTTGCTCCAGGGTTGAGCGTGGTATTTAGATCCGCGATCTCCGTAAGGATCCTATGCGACGGGCCTGTGTGCGAATGGGTTCCGTGACTATTATTTGGTGTAGCGCTGTCGTTTCGTGGATAAAAGCCGGTAAACGGATTGATCCACGCTTTCGAGCCAAGACTGGGGCCCGAATTAAGGCTGGCACCATAGGGATCGGAACATCCAGAACCCAACGTCGTGCCGCCCGTAGCGACACAGCCCAGGCTACAGAGATTGTTCTGCAAAGCCGTAAAGGCATGTTTGACGCTAGACTGTCCGACTTGCTCAAAGCGTTCGTTGTTCGTAGCTCCCCCGCTCATGCGATAAAGATTTTGCGGAATAACGGGATGATCATTAGATGGATTCGCAAACCAATTAAGCGGGACCGTTCCGAAATTGCACGAATCGGTGCCGACTGCGAGACCGACCTGGGTGCCGCTTGAACTGCCAAATTGAGCTAAGCCAGAAAGGTCGCCCACGACAACGTCAGGGCCGGGCCTTGAGCCCGCTTCGCCGCGGCCCATAGGCGGCAGCACGCTGGCGGTTGTTCCATCCTCGGATACCTGCGTAATTTCCACAGTGCGCATATTCGTGTTGGCAGAGAGAGTTCCAACCGTTACGCCGGCGTCGGACGGCCGCCCCATAGCTGCGGCAAACTCCGGCGAGATCAGAAGCCTTGCATCCTGCATAGCGAGCACACGCTCATTTGCATTAAAATTAAACTGCTGGCCTTCAATGTTAAAGAACGTAAAGCCAGTGTTCTTATCGCGAATGGCCAATTCATACTGTCCGCCCCACGGCAGGCTCTCGATGACGAGTTGACGGTATGAGGCTTTCAATACTGCGGGCAGCGACGCATTGCCGCGCGGCATGATCTCCATCGAGCTCGGCACGGGGCCGCGAAGCTCGCCGTTCAAAACAAGAATTGCAAAGAACGTGTCCTGAACCGCATCGAAGGTAAGTGTTGATCTGCGTGCCGAGGCGGCGGCTCCATTCAGGCGATTTAGGTCGATCTGCATCGAAACGTTTCCGTTCGCGACGATCATTTTTTCAAAAGTTCCGCTTTCATTATCTTGACCGCTCACGGTCCCCATAAAATCGGTCGACGATGCCTGAGCGGTCAGGCCAAATGCGATCCCGATCACCAAACAAAATACTAATGCCGACGAAACGATATGAAATCGGCCGTCCTGCAATTTCTTATTCATTTATCTTTACTCCTTAAATTGATTATTCCGTCGGTCTCGATAAGCGGCGCTTTTGTATGACCAACTATTTTCGTGTGAAAGTGCTTGTACATTACCCCAAATTTCGATGAAAGTCAACCGAAATGCGCGGATTTGCAACTAATGATTCCACACATAATGCACCTCGGCAACGGTCTGCCGGAACCGGTGATCTCATTATAAAAATAACCGATTCCTGTGTTTTAATCAGATTTAGCTTTTGTTTTTTATGAAAAGCGGCTGCGAAGGCAAAGATACTAGAAAAACACGGCGCTCTGAGCTTCCCGTCCTGGCAAATCCGCCTGCTACAGAGGCTGGCGTGACCCGCTCGCGCACCAGCATCTGGCGCGCGGGCTCGCTCATTGTTCTCACGCTGCTGATGATCGTTCACTATGTTCAATGGCGGATGACCGGCAGCACCGTCTCGCCTATCGAGCCGTCGGAGACGATGTACACGCTCCAAAATGGGTTTATCAATGCCGGCTTTATATTTTTCACACTTGCGATATTGGCAACACTAATTTTTGGCCGTTATGTCTGCGGCTGGGGCTGTCATATTGTTGCTCTTCAGGATTTCTGTGCATGGCTGCTGAATAAATTCGGCCTCAAACCGCGGCAGTTCAGGTCGCGTCTGCTGGTTTTTGTTCCATTGATCGCGGCGCTGTATATGTTTGTTTGGCCGACAGCTCTTCGTTTGCTAGCCGGCCCCAAAGAACAGCCGGTCATCCCTCAATTCACTAACCACCTTATCACTACCGAATTTTGGGCGACGTTTCCCCCTTTCTTTGTTGCGGTGCCGTTCCTTTTTATCTGCGGTTTCATGACCGTGTATTTTCTGGGTTCAAAGGGTTTCTGCACTTACGCCTGCCCTTACGGCGGCTTCTTCGCGGTCGCTGACAAATTCGCTCCCGGCAAGATCCGCGTCACCGACGCCTGCAATCAGTGCGGGCAATGCACGGTCACTTGCATGTCCAATGTTCAGGTCGCCAAAGAGGTGCGCGATTACGGAATGGTCATCGACCCCGGCTGTATGAAGCACATGGATTGCATCAGCGTCTGCCCGAACGACGCTTTGTATTTCGGCTTTGGAAAACCTTCGATAATTGCCGATCCAACTCCAGGAGCAAAGATCCAGGATCCAAAATACAGCCTGACCTGGCCCGAAGAGATCTTCGCGG
>JBKJJR010000120.1:0-5821 GCA_046597835.1 Pyrinomonadaceae bacterium | reverse complement strand
TAAACGTGTAGAGGGTGCTATAGAACACGGAATCGATCGGTTGGATGCCGACACGGTCATCTCAATGAAGTCATTCGACGCCTCGCTATTTGCGGCGGGCGGCGCAATAGCGGGCGTTGATGCGGTGATGCAGGGCAAAGCAAAAAATGCATTTGTTGCGGTGCGTCCGCCGGGACATCATGCGACTGCTGAGAACGCTATGGGTTTTTGTCTTTTTAATAACGTCGCTGTTGCCGCCAGACATGCTCAGAATCAATATAAAGAGATCGACCGCGTTGCGATCATCGACTGGGACGTTCATCACGGCAACGGCACGCAGGGCATTTTTTACGACGACCCAAGCGTTTATTTTTTTTCGATGCATCAATATCCGTGGTATCCCGGATCGGGAAGCCGCGGCGAAACTGGGCATGGCCGCGGGCTTGGCTCTACGATGAATATTCCGGTCAAAGCCAACACGCTAGCATACGAGCAAAAAACAATGTTCGAGGCCGCACTGCAAGATATTTCAAACAAGTTTCAGCCCGATCTGATAATGATCTCAGCCGGTTTTGACGCTCACCTGACCGATCCGCTCGGCCAGCTTCGGCTTGAGGATCGCGATTATGTTTCTATGACGCGAACGGTCAAGCTATGGGCGGATGATGTTTGCGGCGGGCGAATAGTTTCGTGTCTCGAAGGCGGCTACAACCTTGAAACTCTCGGAGAAACTGTCAAAAACCACGTCGCTGAATTAAGACGTAAATGAACATTGTGATAAGATTATGTCAAAATCAGTAATCGCACCGGAACAGGAGCTAACATATGCCCGACGTCGACATCGCGTGTGTCCAATGCCGCGAGATATTTATTTTTAGCGAAAAAGATCAGGAAACATTTTACCAGCGGAACATGATGACTCCGCAGCGATGTTCCAAATGCCGCTCGAAAAAGGCCGCATTGCGCGAGGATGCCCCGACGCGGTTTGAGATCGTCTGCGATAATTGCGGCCGACACGATCAGGTTCCTTTTCAGCCGAAGGTCGGCCGCTCCGTGCTTTGCAAAGACTGCTTTGAAGCGGGCCGTTCACGAGCGAGGCACGCCTGAGCAAAGTGAAAATGTTAAAAAGTGAAAAAGTAAAAAAGTTTGTTACTCTTCACGACATACTTTTTCACATTTTCACTTTTACCCTTTTTCACTTTTATGCCTTTTGAAACCGTAACCTACGAACTCAACAGAAATGTCGCCACGCTAACGATGGACCGGCCCGACGCGCTAAATGCACTGTCACAGCAGATGATCGCCGACATCGGCAGTGCGATCCGGCAGGCAATTTCCGATGATGCCCGCGCCGTTATTCTAACGGGAAATGGTCGGGCATTTTGTGCCGGCGGCGATCTTCGCGAAATGCATTCAATGGGAGAAACGGAAGGGCGTGTCGAAGCTTTTCTCGAAGCTCCTCTCGGCGCTCTGCATGACGTGATCAGGCTAATCCGCGAAACTCCGATACCGTTCGTCGCCGCCGTCAACGGCGTTTGTGCCGGCGCGGGCGTCAATCTCGCGCTTGCCTGCGATATGGTCGTGGCAGAAGAAGAAGCATCGTTTCGTGAGGCATTTGTCCGCATCGGCCTCACGCCGGATTGCGGAGGCACATTTTTCCTGCCCCGTGCAGTCGGAGAAAAATTGGCCGCAGAGCTTTTCATGACGGGCGACTCGATCACCGCACATAGATCGCATCAGATGGGAATGATAAACACTGTCGTTCCCGCCGACGAACTTACGGAAGAGGCACAACGTATCTCAGCAAAATTAGCAGCCGGCCCGACCGGTTCTATTGGCCGGATAAAGCGAATGCTCAACGCAACATTCGCGAACGATCTCACGGCCCAGCTCGCCCTCGAACATGAATGCCAGATCGAATCAGGCAAAGCAGAAGATTTCAAGGAAGGCTCCGCCGCGTTTTTCGAAAAACGTCCGCCGAATTTCACCGGAAAATAAACATTGATCAGAACCTTGCTATTAACCCGATACGCGCTCCTATCGGCGAGCCGGGTGTGATATTGGTGTTATTGTCAGCGTTAAGAAAATATTTTGTGTTGAATACATTTTCAATGTTCGCCTGCAGCCGCCAGTTTTCATTAAATGTGTAGAACACAGCGGCATCCGCACGCGTGTAGCCGGGCAGGACGACCGTATTATCGACAGCGGCAAACATATCGGAGCGTTTGATCAGGCCTAACCCGGCAGAAAGCTTTGGTAAGAACTGATATTTATTCCAGATCGAAAAATTGTGGTGCGGCACTTGAGCCACCTGTTTTCCGGCTGCCGCTGCTGTTGTCGCGCTTGTGATGAATGCGTCTTGATATGAATAACCGCCCGTAACTATCCATTTCGACGTGATGGTCCCATTTAATCCCATCTCAAAGCCGTTCGTTCGCTGGCCGCCTGTTTGCACAATGGCACCTGCGTTATTCGGGTCGTTCGCTCGCGTATTTTTGCGGTCAAGTCGATAGAGCGCCGAGGTGAATGACAGGTTTCGGCGGATGTCCCATTTCACACCGACTTCGAAGTTTTCAAATTTCTCCGGCTTTACCTGCTGCGTGATATTTGTCAGGGATGAAAATTGATCGCCTGAGCTCGGCAAATACGAGATGCTGTAATTGCCGTAAATGGAAAGTTCGGTTACTGGCTTAATTACCAAACCGATACGCGGCGAAGCGAGCGTATCGATCCTGCGTAGGTCGCCGCCGTTTCGGTTGTTGTGGTATCTCAAGTCGAAATAATCAAACCGTGCGCCGGCGACAATTTGGATATAACGCGAAAGCTCCACCTGATCCTGAACATAAGCGGCAGCAAGGTTGACCTTCAAACGATTGTCGGCGTCGCTCGAGCTTTGCCGGAAAGTAACCGGTACGATTGTCGTAGGGTTGTCGTAAGATACCTGCACCGATGTTGCCGAATTATTAAAATAACCGGTGTTTCTAAAATTCCGTGTTCGCTGATTTCCCAATTCAAAACCGGCGAGCAGATTGTGTTTGATCCGGCCTGTTGAGAGCGAGTAGTTCAGGTCTGTCTGACTGAAAAGATTGCGGCGTTTTGTCGCGTTATTGTATGCCGAGAGCGCGACCAAAGTCTGCGATGCGTTAACCGAGCCGGGGACGTAATTCTGATAAAAACGATCATAGTCGCCATACGTTGTGCGATTGTGAAGGTTCAAATTACCAAACTGCCGGTCAAGCGTTGCGGACAACAAATTTACATTCGCCTTCACATGGCTGTCGTTCGGATTGCCGTAAAATGTCTCGATCGGAACGCCGGCCGGCCGATTTTGAAAAGATGTAATTCCGCGGTCCGCCGTACGGCGGTCGCGCAGAAATTCATAACCAAACGTCAACGACGTTTTACTGTCCGGGTTATAGGTCAGTGTAGGATTAACGGCAAAACGGTTCAGGCCGACATTGTTTCTAAAGCTGCCCGAATCTTCAAAAACGCTGTTGATGCGAAACGCAACCTTGTCGCTAAAAGGCTGATCGATGTCGATGCTGCCGCGTTTATTGCCGAACGAGCCGCCTTGCAGCGAGAATTGACGAAACCCCGAAAAGCCTGCTTCTTTTGTTACGCGATTAATAACCCCGCCGCCGCCGCCGCGACCGAATATCATCGCGTTTGGGCCGCGCAGCGCTTCAACGCTCTCAAGATTATACAGATCACGGTAATACTGAACGTCGTCACGAACGCCGTTGACAAAAAAATCAGCGCTGCTGTTCTGCCCACGAATAATTATCTGGTCACGGTTATTTTCGCCCTGATGAGCAGAGATTCCGGGAATATATCTGACAACATCGCCGATGCTGCTCATTGATTGGTCGCTGATCTGCTGCTTGCCGACGATGGTTATCGACTGTGGAACATCCCTAAGCACAGTAAAGGTTTTTGTCGCTGTCCGAGTCGTCTCAACAGGGAAGTCCGAACTGCCACTTACCGAAACGATCGCCTCAACGTTGCGGATCTGCAGGACGATCTCTAATGTTTTAAGATCATTTTGCTCCACGTTCAGTCGCTGAGAAATATCTGCAAATCCGCTTGCCGCCACTTTTATAACATATATTTTTGGCATAAGTTTTAGTTCAAAACTGCCGTCGGTATCCGTGACGGAATTGATAGTTTGCGAACCATCTTTTGAAAATGCACTAACTTTCGCACCCGCAACAGGTGCCTGATTCTGGTCGAGGATTTTCCCATGAACAGTAACTAGGACGGGCGTTTCATTATCTGCCGCAGATGCGTTGGCGCCGATGACTCCGGCAAATAAAAGCAGTAAAGATAAAAAAATCAGAAGCGGTTTCGAGAACATATTAATCTCCAAAAAAGTATCAAACATATTATTATTGCAAATGAAATTCGTTTTCAATAAGAGATATTCTAATCTCTTGTCGCTGGGGCTGTCAAATCACGAGTCTCAAATTTCAACTCGCATGCCCAGCGACTAATGAACAATGATCAAACCACCGAATTTGCCATAATCGCGTTTCCAGTTTTGAACGGTTATTCTACCTAGATGCGTTCGCTGACCTACGGCGAGTTGTTGCGCGGGAATCGGAATTTTCGCAATCTTCTGGCCGGACAATTTATCTCAGAGCTTGGTAACTGGTTCAATTTCATTGCCGGGCTTGGTTTGGTGCGTGTCGTTTCTGAGGCATCACCGAAAGCTGCGGGGCTGCTGTTTGTCTGCCGCATTCTGCCGTTTGCTTTGGTGTCGCCGATTGCAGGGACATTTGTTGATAGGTTTTCGCGTCGGACGGTGATGATCGCCAGCGACCTTTCGAGAGTGGCGATAGCGTTAGTATTTTTGCTCGTTACGAGCGCCGAAAATCTTTGGATCGCATATTTGGCAACCATTCTGCTATCGACATTCGGAGCATTTTTTGACGGTGCAAAAAATGCTGCGACGCCAAATCTGACGGGTAAAGAAGGTTTGCTGGCAGGAACTGCTTTGATGTTCTCGACGCGGTTTTTGCTGATGGCCGTAGGTTCGGCACTTGGTGGCTGGGCGGCGTATTTCTTTGGGTATCAGATAGCTTTCATCATCAACGCGGCCTCGTTTTTGATCTCGGCATGGACGGTGTGGCTGATACCGGAAGAAGCCGTAAGCGAAAAGTGGAATGGAGGGGAAGAGGAGACACAAAAAGAGCGTGAATCATTTTGGTATGAATTAAAAGAAGGCTTTCATTATGCAGTTGGCAATCGCTTCGCATTCACGATCCTGATAATGAACGTGATCTGGGCGACCGGCGGCGGTGCGATCAATATCGTCTTTGAGCGAATGGGCGGCGTTTATTATGCGGGCAGGGAATTGTGGAATCCGGACGTGGCCGTTGCAATGTTGTGGACGGCTGCCGGATTCGGATTATTTCTCGGGATGATGATCGCTCACCGAACATCGATCTATCTTGATCGCAAAAATTCTGTCCGATCTTTCGTCGGCTGGGCACTCATCATTCACGGAGTCTTGTTCGCGGCCGCAGGATTTATGCCAAGCCTATTTCTTTTTGCCGCGCTGACATTTATCTCGCGAGCCATCGTCGGTGTCGAATACGCCGTCCAGGAAACGATGTTCCAACGCAGCTTGCCCGATTATATCCGTGGCCGCATCTCCACCCTCGACCGCGGCGCCGAGCTTGCAATGTTCAGTCTCTCAAGCTATCTGTCGAGCCTCGCCATGTACCAAATATCGCCGCAACTGCTGACCGTCATCTCCGGCCTCCTCGCCGGCACGGCTGGCCTGGTATGGTTCGCCCGCGAACGAACCGTTGCAGAAGCCCGCACGTAAGTAAGGGCGGAA
>JBKJJR010000316.1:0-2679 GCA_046597835.1 Pyrinomonadaceae bacterium | reverse complement strand
TGCCGAATCGTCCCACGATCCGACGTCCGTCGCCAAATTTGAAGTTAGGATTTGCGAACGGCCCGAGCGAAATATTGCGCGTCGAAGGCGCGGTTGCGATGAGGGTGAATGACGCATTGAACGGAATGTTGAGATTTATAGTACCGAGCCGTGACGAAAAGCGATAATTCCCGTTGTTCAATATTTCGCCGTCAAAAAATATATCACCTATACCGTTCTCTGCGGAAACCGTCGATGAGATAACATTCATCAGCGTGATGTCGCCGTCGCTGGTGATGTGTGCCCGCACGAGGCCGCTTTGAATATTGCTGACGGTGAGATTCCCGACCATCGTCTCGATATCAACCATCGTGGTGTATGGTACGCGGATAGAAAAATTCACATTTCCGACCTCGCGTCCCTGATTATCGCGGACGAGATTGATAACAATCGTGCCGCTTAATGTTTGCGGAACGATCTTGGCGGCGGGCTTTTCGAGCGAGGCTGAGATCTTTATTTCCTGCCGATCCCAGCCCTCGACCGTAACTGTTCCTGTACGGTTTAACAGTTGCAGGCGCACATTCTGCGCCGCTGAAAAGCTCTGCGAATAATTTTTCTGCGCCCGGGCATCGCCCGCGAAAGCCGTAAAAAAAACTACGCTCAAAAAGATCGTAGTTTTGACAGCCGGCACAAACGCCATTTTCGCGTCATGGATCATTTCAAAAAAACTAAAGGTCGGAAAAATCGCGAAGCAAATTCATTTTATCATTCAGGACCGAATCGAGCATTTCACCCGAAAGTTCGTCTTCGGGGTCCTGCTGCAGGATCATTGTATAATCATGGACCGACTCGTCGATCACCTGCAGGTTGCGGTCAAACGCGTCGCGGGTCATGCGATCCCATTGCTCACGGCGCTCCTGAACGCGGGCGTTCCAATATTCGATCGCTGCCTGCTGGTCCTTTAGCCGCCGTTCGCGCGCCTGCTGCGGGGTTTCCACGAGGCCGATCTTGGCTAGCGCTTTGTCAAGCAACGTCTGTGCCGGCGAACCTGTCGTAAGATCGCCCGCAGCCGGCGGCACATAACTTCTGATCGCGATCACGGTAACGACGGAGCTTACCAACGCGACGCACATAACGGCAGATGTGAGCTGCCAAATTGAAAACCGCCAAAAGCGTCCCTTGGGCTGTTCGACGATCGGCGGTGCGGCTTTTTGCTCGCTCTCGATAATATTATTTATGCGGCACCAGAGAGCCTTAGAATTTGGAAGCACAGGCTCGGACGGCGCGTCGGCAGCGCATACGTCCCGGATCGACGTCATCTCGCCGCAATAAAGCGCACACGGCTCGCAAACAGCGATGTGCATCGCAACATCCGATATGCCGTCCTCGTCGAGCTCGTTATCGACAAAGCGTGCCATCAGATTTTTATAAATGTCACAATTCATTTTTTGAATGGAGCGTGAGGCTCCCTGGCGGCCGCGCCGGGGGAGTTAAAATCGCTTATCTCAAGCTCACTATCATAGATTACTCGCCGCCCTCAAAAGTTGCCTGACGAAAGCCGGATTGTGATACATATCCTCAATACATAGCGACACAAAAAACACGAACATCGTTTCCCGTATTCGTGTTTTCCTCTCTTAATATTAGATAGCTAATCCTGCTTCTTGACCAAAAGCCCGCGCAGTTTCAGTCTCGCTTTGTGAAGCTGCGATTTTGATGTCCCGACCGAGATGCCCATCATGCGGGCGACCTCTTCGTGCTCAAAACCGTGGACATCGTGCAGGACAAAAACGCTGCGGTAACCATTTGGTAATTCGGCGATCGCGTTCTTAAGGGCGATGCGGTCAACGACCTGCATCTTGCCCGGATTCGCTGTGCCACTAACCGTCTGCTCAGGCATCTCGCCGTCCTCGGACGTGCGCTCGTTTTTCACGCTCCGCCGGCGAAAATGCATCAGAACCTGATTCACCGTCAGGCGATGCAGCCATGTCGAAAATGCCGAATCGCCGCGAAAACTGCCGACCTTGCGAAAGAGTTGTATAAATACTTCCTGCGTCAGGTCCTCGGCCTCGGTCTGGTTGCTGGTCATCCGCAAACACAGACTGTAAGTCCGGCGATGATACCGCTCATACAAAACCTCGAAGGCCGCAATATTACCGACGGCAGCCAACCGGCAAAGTCCTATATCCGGAGCCGAACTATCAAAAGCGTCCTCAACGCCAGCCTCACGAACGCCGTCAGCCAACTGCCGACCGCCGACTGCTGACTGCTGACCGCCGGCAAACAAAACATCCTGTTCGATCACTGCCGAATCTGCGTTCATCTTCCCTCCAAAAAGATCTCTGCCTGGTTTTAATACTACTTCGTTCGCTATGATGACGACCCCCGTATGCAGGTTGCTTAAACTACCCCAAGATTTTAGTCCTAAAATCACAAAAGGTAAAGCATTATTTACTGCAAATTTAGATTCCGTGGTCGGTGCAGAAGCCCGCACGTTAGTAAGGGCGGAACACACAACATTGAATCTAACGCCCTTACTCACATGCAGGCCCAGCGCATTAATACCTAAACGCCGTCATTGTGGGTTTGTCGCCGTTGGTGCCAAATGGAACTGCGACGAACGCGCCGTTCGAGCTGTTCTGCCGATACCAAGTACCGTCCGACGGGCGGAATACGTTTATGTCAGCTTCACCATCGCCG
>JBKJJR010000210.1:0-2709 GCA_046597835.1 Pyrinomonadaceae bacterium | reverse complement strand
GAGCGGCTTCGTAACCCTTGTTGTCGGCTTTTTCACCGGAACGCTGGGTTGCCTGTTCGAGGTTGTCAGCAGTGATGACGCCAAACAAGACAGGCACGCCTGTTTGCATAGATGCCTGCATGATACCAGCCGATGTCTGCATTGAGACGTACTCGAAATGGGGCGTATCGCCGCGGATCACTACGCCCAAAGCGATGACCGCATCAAAATCGCCGCTCTGCGCCGCCGTGAGACACGCGAGCGGGAGCTCGAACGAACCTGGAACGCGGAAGATCTCTATCGACTTTGGGTTTGCCCCGGCCTTGTAAAGGGCTTCGACGGCGCCGTCGGCCAACCTGGAAGTAATTTCATCATTCCAACGGCTGACGACTATCGCAAACCGAAAGCCTGCCGCCGACAACGGCTCGCGATGTAATTCAGTTTTCAATCCCGCTCTCCACACATCGGATTACTCATACATTTTCAAGTATAGAGAACACCGATCTGGGTTGACAAGGAAAAGCCCCGCGAATTGCGATTAGATTGCAATAAATTTAGATCAGCTCGGTTTAACGATTGCGACGGAAGGCGTGCCCATTTTACGGAAATCAACCGGTGCTCAGATTGAGGGCAATTATCTATCCCGCCGATGTCTACTCAAGGTCGCCGCCCACATAAATATCACCATAATAGGCGTTGTTTGCAATGTGTTCGACAAATTTTTCCGGTGGAAAGAATTTACCGGCCACCGACGGTTCTATCTTCTGACCGCTCAATTCAAGTGCCCTTGCAAGCACCGGGTCGTGCCTATCAGCTAAGTCTCGGCCCGTAGGTATTATTAATTCGTCGGGAATTACACCAACATGTTCCAGGCTCTTTCCGTCGGGCATGATCACATCGGCCATGGTCATATTCATGCCGTAGCGAAAAACCTTTTCGACGCCCATTTCAAAAGATTGAGTTTTGGACTGCATCACCGCGCCGGCAGAAATATCCCCAAGAACAACACCGCGTTTCTCGATTTGTATCGTCCGCGCAAAGATCTCCGACGCCGATGCGGAGTTGGAGTCGATAAGAACGATTAATTTTCCCTTAAAAACTCGCGGACCTTTTGTTTTAGCCTGCTGGGGATCCAGTTTCTTGCGCCCTTTCAGCTCGGCGATCTTTAGGTCGCGATCGAAAAAGTACCCGACCAATTCTTCGAGAGTTTTAACGATTCCGCCGCCATTGCCCCGAAGATCGAGGATCAGTGTTTTTTTGTTCTTGGCCCTAACTATAAAATCTCCAACGTCTTTTGGATCAAATACAAAGGTGGGAAGTTTCCAAACGAGAACGTCATCCTCACCGATGTCTCGGAAATATGTTGTACTTCCGGTGCGCCTTTCGCCTTCGCGAATAGCGTCGTTCAGATCAAATGTATTTGTAAGATTGATTGTTTTCTTAAGTGTTCTAATTTTTGTTGCTATCTGAAGTTGACGTACCTCCCCGACCGGACTTTTGACATCAAATGTCAGGTTTGTTTTCGGACTCACGAATTCGTAATAATAGAGCAGCTTCCAAAGCTCACTTCTGGTCGGGCGAAAGCCGTTGACCTTGAGCACCTCGTCACCGATCTTCAATCCCTTTTTATCCGCGTCGCTCCCCTCCATTACGCCGGTAATAAACGCTTTGTCACCGTACATACTCATTCGCCAGCCATATTCCGTGATGGCATTTCTCGCCGGCGGATAGAACATTGTGTGAGAATCGTTAAGGTCAACAACTGCCTGAGCGATGATCGAAAATGCCTGGCCTAATGAGTCCGTAGTCTTCAGTTTTTCCTCAGCGGTTTTAAATCGTGTCTCGATGTCCACACCGCCAAATTTCGGATTTGGATCGTAGTAATCCGACTTTATTGCCTTCTTTACGTTTTGTAATATGCCAATAGCTTGCTGCTTGCCGATCGAATCCATCTTATCTTGGGCAAACGAATGGTGGGTTCCACAAAACAGCGCGAGGAAAACGAAAGCGATAACCGCTTTTCTGTTGAAAACAACGTGAATTTTCATATTTGGCTCCGCGAGATCTGGAATTTCTGCCTTCACCCACAAAGTAATACTTTTTGCAGACGAAAAGCAAATGTGATATTTTCCAGTTTTGGCGTTTTTGCTCTCTTTTTTCTCCTGATCTTATGAAACAAGTCCTTATCACCGGCGGTGCAGGGTTTATTGGCTCGCATTTGGTTGACCGTTTGCTGGCCGAGGGTGGCTGGCAGGTGACGGTGGTTGACGATTTTAACGATTTCTATTCGCCCGAGATCAAGCATGCCAACATCGCCGCGCACAGAGGAGAAGCGAACTATCGGGTTATCGACGGCGACATTCGTGACGAGCGGACGATGGCGGCGTTGTTCAAGGAATACAGGTTTGACGTGATCGTCCATCTGGCTGCACGCGCAGGCGTGAGGCCGTCGCTTTCCGAGCCTAAACTCTACGCCGAGACCAACATAAACGGCACGCTGAACCTACTCGAACTCGCGCGCGAGCATCATATAAAACAGTTTGTTTTTGGCTCGTCGTCGAGTGTTTACGGCATCAATGCAAAGGTGCCATTTGCCGAAGACGACAGAATTCACCAGCCGATCTCGCCATATGCATCGACCAAAGCCGCCGGCGAACTGCTCTGTCACACATACTCGCATCTATACGATGTTCGATGTGTTTGTTTGAGATTTTTTACGGTTTATGGCGC
>JBKJJR010000121.1:0-5619 GCA_046597835.1 Pyrinomonadaceae bacterium | reverse complement strand
ATGTTATTCATAATTTTTCTCCTTTCGGGATTAACAATTATGTATAACCATAATTGTATTCCAAGAATAATCCTGATTTATAATTATGTCAAGCCATAAATGTATTATGTTATAATTTTTTTGTATGGCAGAGAATAACGGTTTTGAGGCTGAACATTTTTTTGCGGCTTTAGCCGACCGGACGCGATTGCGTTTGTTAAATCTAATGCGCGACGGCGAGGTGTGCGTATGCTTTTTTGCGACGGCACTCGGAACCAATAATCCAAAAATATCGCGGCACCTCTCGTATTTGAAGCGAGCTTCCCTCGTGACGGGACGCCGTGATGGTAAGTGGATGCACTACCGTTTGAACGAACCGTCCAATAAGAATGCTTCTGAGTTATTAGCGGCGACAATGAAGATGCTGAAGAATGATCCGCAGATGGAAGCCGACCGCGCACAGTTGTTAGACTTGTGCTGTATGCTTCCCTCGCCGGTAAAAATAACTCGTTGACATAAAAGATTCTATTTCGGCGTCATAACCACGATCTTGATTGTTGCTTTTTCAACTGCAACTTTTGTGAACGGAAAGACCGCGGGGTTCCCCGTTCTCCAAGCTTCGAATTGATCCTTATAATGCGATGATTTGGGATCGCCGCTTTCACCGAGCGGAATAACCTGTCGTGTAGTATCCCAATTTCCGGGACTGGCGATGAACCGCATCGAAACGGATGATCCCACATTCGGAGATTGCCCGCTTCCGTTTAGAGGAACTTCGGGTGTCGCGAACTGGCCGCCGATCAGCGGAGCGACGGCGAGCGGATGCGGAAAATGCGACTGCCATGTTTTGCCCCAAAGCCACTGTGATGGATGCGGGAAACGCAACTCCTCACTGCGGGAGTGCCCGGCAAGTTCCGATCCTCTCAAAATGTCACAGGATCGGAAAAACTCGGTGTAGTTTTTGAATTCCTTTGGCAACCAGCGCGGCAATCTTTCTCTCACCGCGCGATCGACGATGCGTTCGCGAATGATGGATGTTGGAACGACTTTATTTTCCTCATTCATCTTCGTGGCGATGCAGCTCATGATATCATTTGTCAGCGTCGCGGCGGCAGAATCGGCATTCATTCTGCCGTCCCAGTTTTTCAAAATCGTGACCATTTCGGGCGAAGCGGCGTTTGAGCTGACGATCTCTTTGGACAAATTTGCGAGGGGGATGTTGTAAGAATCATACTGCACCTCGCGGACGTCATCGATTGTGATCTTCGCTTTTGAGTTGAGAAGGTCATAGATGCGTCGGGCACGCCACGGCGAGGCGGTCGCTCGCGAGATCTGCGGATATTTATAGGATGTACCGACGATTCGCTGGTTCGCGGTGACAATCAGGCTGCTGGGCGGGTTGTATAGATTCGGCAGTTCATTGAATGGAATGTAGCCTGTCCATTCGCCATCGTTCGTCGAACCATCGTAAGGTACGGAGCCATCGCCGATCCTTCGGATAGGAATTTGGCCGGCGGCATACCAGCCGATGTTGCCTTTAGTGTCGGCGTAAACGAAATTCTGCGCGGCCCCGCCATATTTTTTCAGCGCGTTTTTGAAATCGCCCCAATTGCGGGAGCGGTTGGCGGCGAAAAAGGCGTCGAATTCGTTGTTTTTCGGATCACGCGCCGTCCATTTTAGAGCGTATTGTTTTCCGCTGTCTTCGAGTATGATGACGCCGTTGCGGGTTTCGCGCACGTCGAAGTCAACTGTTCTCGTATCGGTTTTCAACGGACTGATGCGGACCAGGATCTTTTCTTTCCTGACCGTCGGTTTTTCCCAACCGACCGGAGTTTTGTACTCACCGGCTGCGTTAAAAGTCTCGTAATAAATATCCTGCACGTCAGGCCCGACGTTTGTTGCTCCCCATGCGATAAATTCGTTGTGGCCTAGCACAATGCCCGGAACGCCCGGAAATGTCACGCCCGAAACACGCATTGTCGGCGTGGATAAATGCGAAAGATACCAGATGCCTGGCGCCGATGGCGAAAGATGCGGGTCGTTGGCGAGGATCGGCTTGCCGTCGGCGGTGCGTTTGCCGGATATGACCCAGTTATTGCTGGCCGCGAGATCTTCGGAGTACAGGCCGATGCGAGAGAGGGATTCGGCGCGGAGCCGAAGGTCATCGGCCGCGGCAGTTAACGTCGAAGCCGAAACACCCGTCGGGAGAACATTATTTGACGTGCGGCCGCGCTCGGAACCCCCTATCGCCGTATCCTTGCCAAATAAAACTACGTCATAGGGCGTTATTTGATTTGTTAGATCGGCATATTTATCCGGCGACAGATTCTTTAGTGACGATCTCAGCAGGTCGTTTTGCCAAGTCGTGCTGAGAGCGTCTGCCAGTATTTTGCCGATCACGATCGTGTCAGCCGGAGTCCATGGTTTTGGTTTGTATTGAAGTATCCGGAATTCGACCGGCAGCGAATCTATATTAAGCGTGGCAATATAAGCGTTGACGCCGCGCGCATAATCGTTGAGTGCGGATCCAAGTTCAAGAGTCAGAAAGTTGAGGCTTTCATCTGCGACTTTGGTAAAACCGAAACGCCGCCAACGTTTATCTGCGTCGAGCACACTCGTACCAAAAATCTCAGCCGTTTCGCCGCGTGCGAGACGACGGAGCAGATCCATTTGCCAAAGCCGGTCGCTTGCCGTCACATACCCCTGCGCGAAATATAGATCAGCGTCCGACCGTGCATCGATATACGGAATGCCGCGGCCGTCGCGGCGAACAGTAACTTCCGCTTTCAGGCCTTGAGCAGCGATCTTACTGGGCACCCCTTGGCTGTAGAAAGCTAGAACGAAAACTAACAGGATAAAAGAACTTCGCGTTAAAACGTATAACATATAATATAAGAGGCCCTTAATTGTACGACGAACCCCGGCGACCGATATTGCTTCACCATCGTCCTTACGTTAAACTTTTTCTGGTTTCTTATCAAATATTTATCGGGAGAGATGCAATGTATTTTGTCAAAATATTTTTAGTTGCGGCAGCGGCCGCTTTAGCCTTTTCATGCAGTCAAGCGACGCCGGTAGTAACAACTAACACGGCTGTCTTAAGCAATACAAAATCGACCGAAGTCGTAGCTGCTATCACGCCGGGAGTGCGTAATGCGCCTGTCGGCAATATTGATCGCAAAGCGCGTCTTCAAGCAGCGCAGGGAGTCGATTTGGACGAGGCTGGAACCGACGATACATACGCCACAAATTGCATGGTCTGCCACAAGGATACGGGCAAGGGCGGCAAGGTCACTATAAAAGGTAAAACACTCAACGCGGCGGATCTTACATCCGAGAAAAGGAAAAAACAGTCAGACGAGGCACTGTTCAAGGATATCAGCGAAGGCGTACCCGACGAAGGAATGCCCGCGTTCCAGAGCAAATTAAGCACTGAGCAAATAACAGCAGTTATTGCCCATGTTAGAGGCCTGCAGTCAAAGTAACGACAGAATTCTAAATTTGCAAATAATTGATCGAATACCTAAACTCAATGCTGGATGCACCCGTAGCTCAGCTGGATAGAGTATCTGACTTCGAATCAGAGGGTCGCAAGTTCGAATCTTGCCGGGTGTACCAATTCTTATTGTCCTTTGTGACTTTATGCCGATAGGCTTACAATCGAGGCATGACAGGCATTGGGCTAGCGAAAAGTGTATTCGTTGTCACCTACCTCGTATTTCTTCATTTAATAGCGGCCTATTTCATTTATGAGCGGTTCCTTACCCGTCAAGAGCAGGCTCCTGAGGTCGCTCTGCCGGCAATGACGACGCCAATTGCGGCCAAGAAAATGACACCGACGGCATCTTCCACGCTGTATAACTTGGTACCGGAAAAGGTAGGCACTACTCCGCCTGCCACAAATCCCGGCGGCCTGATAATTCCGGTAGCCGGTGTGAGTTCCGGAAAGCTAACTGACTCATTCCTGGACGCCCGTTCGGAGGGCAGAGTGCACGATGCAATAGATATTCCGGCTCCGGCTGGCACTGCGGTTCTTGCCGCGGCGGATGGTGAGATCGTTAGGTTTTGGGAGAGCCAGGCAGGCGGTACAACGATCTATCAATTGAGCTCCGATCGACAATTTGTCTATTACTATGCTCATCTTCAAGCGCGGGCCGAGGAGGTGAAGGTTGGTGATGTTGTGAAGCAGGGGAAAACGATAGGTTTTGTGGGCGATACCGGAAATGCCGGAGCGGGAAATTACCACCTGCATTTTTCGATTTCCGTTGTGACGGATCCAAAACGATATTGGGAAGGTACCAGCCTTGACCCTTATCCGTATCTTAAAAATGGAACAGCACCGCAAGTACCTTGATTTTTTGGGAGTCACAGACACCATTTTCTGCATCGAATACGGGTGCCGGAAATTTGCCTGAAAAACAAGGGGGAAAACATGTCGTTCGATTTCACACATAAGCTTAAGTCTGTTGGTTTTCTATCACTTCTCGGTCTGAGTATTTTTGCCGTTGCCTGTGCGCCGCCTGAAACATCGAAACTCGAGGCTCCTAGCGCTAATTTTAATTCAACGGTGCAAACGTCGCCAAGTCCGGTAGCGTCCCCCACCAGTGAGCCGAAAAACGCGAATATACAGTTCACGCTGCCGCTTTTGGACGCGTTACTGACGGATGATGCGTTCGCCACGGACGCCCGGAAGGAGATCCAACTTACCGATCAGGAATTGCAAAAGTTGCGCGACATTTCAAGGAATGCAGTCCTGAGCCTGAACGACGACTCGATCGACGAGGGCCGATCAACAAAAGGCTCAGTTGCGGATGCCCGCAAAAAGATCGACGAGGCTCTCGGAAGGGATCGTTCAAATCGCCTAATTGCTCTGGTTCAAAAACACGCGGAGAGCGAAGAGTTGCCTGTTTCTAAACCAAATTTGGTTCCTGACGACACCCGCATAGTTGTTAACATCCCGGCATATCGAATGGATCTATTCGAAAATGGAACGCTGATCAAAACTTATAAAATAGGAATTGGCTATCCCGAATTCCCTCTTCCGACGGGGCTGCGCAAAGCCAGCACGATCATATTCAACCCGACATGGACACCTCCTGACGAGGCGTGGGTCAAGGGCAAGGTCGAGCCTGGGAAAAAGGTCGAAGCCGGCAGTGCTCTTAACCCTCTTGGCCCAGTGAAGATACCGATCGGGCTGCCATCGCTTATTCACGGCGGCAAATCGCCCGCCCGGCTTGGTACTTTTGCCTCGCACGGCTGTGTTGGATTAACAAATCAGCAGGTTCAGGACTTTTCACTTGTGCTTTCCAAACTCGCAGGCGAGCCGCTCACGATGGCGGACATTAAGGGATACGAAAAAGCGAAAACGGAAACTAAGGAAGTAAAACTGGACGAGCCTGTTCCGGTTGAACTTCGTTACGAGACGATCGTTGTCGAGAACGGGACACTCAAGATATACCGCGACGTTTATGAGCGTGGAACGAATACCGAGGAGGAATTGCGGCGGGTTCTAGATAGCTACGGCGTTTCGCTTGACAGCGTCCAAACGGATATCCGCACGAAGATCCTAGCGGCCCTCGAACAAATGTCCCTCACCCCGTCGGGCAAAGACCCCGATGCTGACGATTCCAATAACTCGAA
>JBKJJR010000042.1:0-4389 GCA_046597835.1 Pyrinomonadaceae bacterium | reverse complement strand
CAGGAGAAAAAAACCGTCCCCGGCACGCCATCTTGAAGGGAAAATTTATAACTTTCGAAGGCATCGACGGCAGCGGAAAGTCCACGCAAATGGGTATCCTTGCCGACGAATTGCGTCTATCTGGCGTTGACCTCGTTACGACGTTCGAACCCGGCGGCACTGCGTTGGGCAGGGCCTTGCGCGCCGCTTTTCTCGAGACGACCGAGCAGGTCGCGCCGATGGCAGAACTTCTTTCATTTGCAGCCGACCGCGCCCAACATGTGAAGTACCTCATTAAACCGGCTCTTGCTGCGGGGAAAATCGTGATCTCAGATCGCTTTGCCGACGCCACATTTGCCTATCAAGGCGCAGGACGTGGGTTTTCGGAAGAAAAAGTCGATCAGGTGATAGCCTTTGCAACCGAAGGCCTAAAGCCGGATATGACTCTCTTTTTCGACATTACTGTAGAGGAAGCTCTTAGGCGGATGGCCGAGCGGGACGGGAACCACACAAAAAAGAACCGAATGGACGAGGAAACGGCGGAATTTTACACTCGCGTCCGCAACGCATATCTGGGCATCGCGCAGCGCGAGCCTCAGCGCTTTCGCATTATCGATGCAATGGGCTCGATGAGCGAAATCCACACTAAGGTTTTAGCGATCGTAGATAAATTTTTAGGAGATCAGAGGAAAAATCATGTTTCGTCATAAAAGAATTGCATTGGTTTGGCTGCTCTTGGCCAGCCTTTTCGTCGCCGTCGGCGCACAGGACGATTCGACGGTCACGCTTGAGAAGGTTTTTTCGAGCGACTATTTCGACTCGAAAGGCGTGGGCGGATTTCGCTGGCTCAAATCGGGCGACGGGTATTCGAGGCTCGAGCGTTCGCCGACCATTGCCGGCGGACAGGATCTAGTTAGTTACGATGCCGCGACAAATGCGCGAACCGTTTTGGTCGCCGCCGACAAACTGATCCCAAAAGGCGAGGCCAAGCCTTTGCCGGTGAACAGCTATGAATGGTCGGCAGACAACACGAAGATGCTGATCTACACAAATTCGAAAAAGGTGTGGCGGCTGAATACCCGCGGCGATTACTGGATTTTGGATCTCGCGAGCAGCCAGTTGAAAAAGCTCGGCGGTGACGCAAAACCCTCGACGCTGATGTTCGCAAAATTCTCGCCTGACGGAACCCGCGTCGGTTATATCCGCGAGAATAACATTTACGTCGAAACGATCGCCGATGGCAAGATCGAGCAACTAACCAACGACGGAGGAAAGTCGATCATCAACGGAACCTCCGATTGGGTAAACGAGGAAGAATTCAACCTGCGCGACTGCTGGCGCTGGAGCCCCGATGGAAAGTCGATCGCGTATTGGCAATTCAACACCGAAGGTTCGAAGGATTACGTTCTAATAGACACCACAAAAGACCTTTATCCCGTACTGAATTACTTTCCGTATCCGAAAGCCGGAACAACCAACGCAGCGGTTCGCGCGGGCGTGGTCAGCGCAGCAGGCGGAAAGACTATATGGATCAATACACCCGGCGACCTGCGGCAGAACTACATCGTGATGGTCGAATGGATGAGCAACTCGAACGAGGTGATCTTGCAGCATATGAACCGGCTGCAAAATACGGATCAGATCATCGTCGCCGACGCAAAGACCGGCGCGGCTAAAACGATCGTCACCGAAAAGGACGATGCCTGGATCGAACTGACGATGCCGCGCATGCGTTGGCTTGACGGTGGTAAACGATTTCTATGGATGAGCGAACGCGACGGGTGGCAGCATGTATATTCCGTTTCGCGGGATGGAACGGACACGAAATTGATAACGCGGGGCGATTACGACGTTGAAAATATTTCGTCTGTCAACGAAACCGGCGGCTGGCTTTATTTTATCGCCTCGCCCACTAACGCCGGGCAGCGTTATCTTTTCCGTCAGAAACTCGACGGTTCGGGAAGACTGGAAAAAATAACGCCCGATACGCAGTCGGGCTGGCATAGTTACAATATTTCGCCGAACAGTCGCTGGGCTGCGCACAACTATTCGGCGTTTGGCAGCCCGCCGAAATTTGAATTCGTTAATGTGGCTAACAGGACGGTGGCCCGTGTTGTTGAGGATAACGCGGAACTGCGGACAAAGCTCGACAAATTAAAAAAGGGGCCCGCCGAGTTCTTCCGCGTTGATATAGGCGAAGGCGTTACGCTTGACGGATGGATGATGAAACCGCCCGGCTTCGATCCGAAAAAAAAATACCCGGTACTGTTCTATGCTTACGGCGAGCCGGCGGCGCAAACTGTGACCGACAGTTGGGACGGCTCCAATTATTTATGGCATAGCATGCTGACGCAGCAGGGTTACATCGTTATGAGCGTCGATAACCGAGGAACTCCGGCGCCGCGCGGCCGGGCGTGGCGAAAAGCTATCTATCGAATGAACGGCCGGGTGAATTCCGCCGATCAGGCCGGAGCCGTCAAGGCGCTGCTCGCGAGGCATTCTTTCATCGATCCCTCGCGCGTCGCCATATGGGGCTGGAGCGGCGGTGGCGTCTCGACGCTCAACGCAATGTTTCGATATCCCGATATTTACAAGGTCGGAATGGCGGTCGCTCCAGTGCCCGATCAGCGTTTTTACGACACGATCTACACCGAGCGCTACATGGGCTTGCCCTCAGACAATAACGGCGAAGATTACAAGCAGAGTTCGCCGATCACATTCGCCAGCGGATTAAAAGGTGACCTATTGATAGTTCACGGCACCGGCGACGACAATGTTCATTACCAGGGGACCGAAGTTTTGATCAACAAATTGATCGAGCTAAACAAGCCGTTCCAAATGATGGCTTACCCTAATCGCACGCACGGAATTTTCGAGGGCGAGAATACTACCATTCATCTTTACTCGCTGTTAACCCGGTACCTGAACGAGCATCTCGCGGCGGGAGCAAGATAAAGGTTAAGGTTAAGGTTAAGGACTAGCGTTTAGTTGTCTATTTTGTATGTTCGACAAGCTTGTTGGGAACCAGCAGATTAAGCAGACCCTCAAACAGTTGCTTGCCAATGCCCGCGTGCCAAATGCCATGCTTTTTGCGGGCGATGACGGAGTGGGCAAACGCCAGTTTGCACTTGAGATTGCGCGGACATTCGTTTGTACTGAACCGGTTGATCTCGGTGCCTGCGGGGTGTGCGCGGCTTGCCGGCGGTCGGACGTCTTTGCACTTTCGACGAGCGAAAAAGGCGACGATTACGATTTCGTATTTTTCAGCGAACATCCGGATATCGGCATGGTGATCCCGTTCAAGCGAAACGTTCGCATCGGCGCGATCCGTGCGCTCGAGCGCGAAGCGCATTTCAGGCCGTATGAGGGGAAGGCACGTGTTTTCATCATCGACGATGCCGATAAAATGGCGGATCCCGCAGCGAACGCCCTGCTAAAAACACTCGAAGAGCCTGCCTCGACCTCGCACATTTTCCTCATCACTTCGCGCCCCGATTCGCTGCTTCCTACGGTTCGGTCGCGCTGCCAGACACTGCGGTTTGCTCCGGTCGAGACGGCTGAGATCGAAAAATTTCTGATCGAGCAACGAGCTTTTACACACGACGAAGCAAAACTGTCGGCAAGGTTGTCACGTGGAAGCATAGGCAGGGCGGTGTCGATAAATGTCGGGCAATTTCGCTTGCGGCGTGAAAAAATGCTCGATGTCGTGACAAACGCGATCGAAACGGGCGACCGTGCTGCGTTGCTACGCATCGCCGAAGAAATGAACGACGCCAAGAACAAAGATGTGTTCGAGGAAAACCTCGATATTCTGCAGTCGCTGATCCATGACGTTTGGACGCTCCGCCTCGGAGGAGGCGACGCGCGGATCGTAAATACCGACCTAACTAACAAACTTACTGTTTTAGCTGAAAATGTAGCCTCGGCAAATCTGCCTTCGTGGCTTGCCGCGATAGACAAGATCCGTCTCGAGCTGGCCGTCAATATTAACAAGAAAATCGCTGCGGATGCGCTGTTTGTTTCGATGGCCGGTGGCTGAAAGTTATAATTGTTTTCAATGCAGGTCGAACAGCAAATCGCCGCTTACAATATATCGCCAATGGCCGTACGTTGGTCCGCAGCCGCCGGAGCTGCCGCGCTTGCGGGCGGTTCAGGTTTGGTGGCCTATTTTGACCCTTCTAACGCAGGCTTCCTTCCGGTCTGTCCTCTTTATTCATTAACAGGCTTTGCCTGCCCGGGTTGCGGCCTGACGCGCGGGTTTCACGCGTTATTTCACGGCGATGTTTTGACGGCGCTTGATCTTAACGCGTTGATTCCGGTTTGGGCGGTAATCTTCGCTTATATTTTTGTGTCGATGTTGATGTTGGCACTGCGCGGACGGGGACTGCCGATGTGGCCGACATGGCCAAA
>JBKJJR010000259.1:0-7965 GCA_046597835.1 Pyrinomonadaceae bacterium | reverse complement strand
GACTAACATCGTTCACCACTCGTCGGGCTCCGTAGGTTTTCTGGAGATCTTGCGCCGCGAGCGACTCATTATCGAATGGAAGTAAAGTTCCATTTGATGTGTCAGGCTTCATAGTTTGTATTATTTGCCCTGCACTTTGTAAACAGATCTGTTCCTGACATTGACCGGTTGTTTAGTTTTCCCTTCACTGACAACGCGCTTTTCCCTCATATAAAGCGTCAATTGGGCATTTTGAGATGAGCCATTTACATCGTCTTCAACGACCGCAGGATTGCCGCGAAGGACTGCAGTTTCATCATTTGCCGTATATTGCAGCCAATCGCCTCTGCCGCGGCGGCCGGGCTGCGTGATAATGACACTTGTCTCGGCGACCGTCTTCGAAACCTCATTGTTTTCATTCAGAAATAGATCCGCCGAGCCCGCCGTAATCCTATCTGCTCCCTGTCGAATGTCAACACTGGTTCGGTATTGAAGCAGCCGCGTGTCTCGAAAGTATGCCATAGTGGCTGCCGACGCAAATACGGGAACAGCCGAGGTAGCGCTCTTTTGATTTATTTTGGCATTGTAAGCTACGCTCTGAGCATGTCCCTCAACAGTGAATTGGCCTTCATTTTGTTTCAAAGTAAATTTATCACCGCGAACGTAATTAGCCTCCTGCCATCCGCGAGCATTGCCGATATAGATCGCTGTTTCGCTCGTTTGGTCGAATTCAGCGTTTTCCGCCGTAACAAAGACAGGCTTGTCCGACTGGCTGAACGGAGCGGCATTCCCCATTTGCTTGAGGCTATAGTATGTTGTGCTCACTTTGCCGCGAAGATACGAGCGTTGGTTTCTGGTGTCCCAATCCATCTCATGAGCTTTTGCCCTGTATTTTGAATCCCAAGCCGTTGGTTCGCCGCCTCTCATCCTGACAGTTTCGTCAGATTTCAGGAATGTCATTTCGGAAGCGACGGCATTGCGGTCAAGTTCGGTAAATTTAGTATTTCCCACAGCGGTCAATTTCTCGACATCACTCGATTGCTGACTGAACTGCGCAGTTAATAGATCGGCATGGAGCGTTTGTGTTCCATGTCCTGATTCTGGGATAGTGGGCACTCGAACCGTCTTCGTCTTTCGTTCGCCAGTGCACGTTCTGGCATTATTTCCGGTCGGGTAATACTGACAATCAAAACGCGGAGCGTTGATAGTTGTCCTGTAATTTTTCTTTGCGGCAGTGAGAGGCTCGATATACAGCTCTGCATCGCCGACGGCCTCGGTCGTGCGGATGTCTTTGCCGTTTGCGTTAAAGATCGTCCGTACAACGTCGGCAGTGACACGTTTATTTGCCGCATTCGTTGCTCCGTCCGGTGCATTAAGTTGAATCGTTGTCCGTCCGTCAGTTCTCAGCTTATCAATGAGACCTTCGCCTTTGAACAACAGGCCAATACCCCGCACGGAGGAGACCGTTACCCGCGAATATTCTTTGCTCTCATTCGGAATGATCTCGGCATTGCTCTGCCCGATCGCATTTGCATCGTGAAGTTGACGGGATTCGTTGAAAGCGGCATTCAATTCGGGCGCAGATATCGTCGTTGTTCGTTCTGTCGTAGTTTGACGGGCGGATGCATTGCCCCGAATCACAGCGTTTTTTACCTTTTTATCAGGAAACAGGTCGGCATACAAAATATCGCCCTTCAGGTAATCACTGCTCTGAGTGATCTCAACTCCGCCAGTTAGCACCATCTTCCCGGCGGATTGTTCGTATATTACTTCGGACGCAGTAATGTTCGTAGGATTGTCATTAACAGAAGTTATAATATGGACGCCATTTTTCAACTCAAATCGGTCGGCTTCTTTGTCGTATGTAGCATATTCGGAATCAACGGTCGTAGGAGCCGCTCCGGATTCAGACGAAACAATATGGACATTATCAAAAAGTTCAAACTTTTGTAACTGGGAAGACTTGCCATCACCGCCGCTTAAGAAAACCGACGCGCGATTGGCATGAAAATCTATCGTTTGTCCATTCCCAGTTGATTTAGGTTTAGACTTGATATTTATGGCCACATTATTGTGGAGATCAATTTGGTTTTTGATTTGATCGAATGAAGCCGAATTGGAGTTCATCTTGGCGTATCCGATATTTGATCTCGCAAGCTCGGGTGATTCGAAAGCCTCGATCTCGACATCCTTGAATAATTCGATCAACTTTTCACCGACCTTGACCGACGCTCCAAATGCTCGTCCGCGAATATTTTCGCGTTCAAATTCTACTGCCTCGTCTGCTTCAGCGGTCTCATTCTTTTTTGTGTAAGTTATATTATTGGTTCTGACTTTCAGAGACTCATTGGTCTCGATCCGCACATTTCCTTTCAGATAAGTGATGAAATTCTTATCTTCTTCCGGAATGTAGAGGGCCGATTCGGCGGTCATTTTGTTACTCGAAACACCGTCTTTGTCATAGGTCTCCAGATAGACGTTTTCGAGTTCCTGGTGATTGTCGGAAAAGGTTTTGGCGTGATCGGCCTTTATGTAATATTTCGAAAAGCCGCCGGCGGATTCGAGCCTTTCGTAGCCGTTTACATCGGCCACGACATCGGTTGAAAGCTGTGTGTGCTCGCTTTTTAATTTGAAAGGGGATTTTGAGCGTTCGCGATAAAAGCCGACAACGACCACAAATACAGTGACCGCGATAACGACAATAGCCGCGAAGCGAAAATATTGCGGCAATTTTGCACGCAAACGGTATTCATTGTGATCGTGGAGTTCCTGTTCGGACACTTAGTTTAATTATCCGCTCTTAAATCTTCGACTACAAGTTGCAGACGGGTGTTTCCCTGCCATGTATTTGCTTCTGCAACATAGGCTAATTCGATGCGTGAATTGGGTTTGAGAGTTTGCCCTTTTGATCGTTCAACGCCGTCCCACCAGACCGCTTCGAACTGCTTGTTACCCTCCCCAACGAGTTTTAATTTCAGATGCTTGTCCTTCATAACGAAAGGCTCGTCGCGAAGGATAAGATTTTTAGTAAGGAATATGGGTTTCTGATTGCCGGCCCCGAATGGCTCAAAAGCAGAGAGATCTTCGACCATTTTAAGACTGAGTGTATCGGAAGTCACTACTGCATCGATCAACAACTCAGGGGTGCGTTTGTCGACCGGTATCTTCTCCTCGGCATAATTATTGAGACGGGACCGCAGTTCGTCTATATTCGATTGTTTTGCTTTCATCCCTGCGGCGGCGACATGACCCCCGAATGTTTCCAACAGATCGGACACGGAACCAAGCGCCTCAAAGAGGTCAAATCCTTTAATGCTACGGGCACTACCCGTAGCAATACCATTTTCCAATGAAAAAACGATCGTCGGTCTATAGAATCTTTCGGCTACACGCGAAGCTGCTAGTCCAACAACGCCTTTGTGCCATCCTTCTCCGGCAACCACTACAAAGGTAGAATTTGGAAATGTCGATGCTTCCAGAATTGCTTTATCGGTCACATCCCTTTGAATTTTTTGGCGTTCACGGTTGTGACTATCCAGAAGATTAGCGATCCTTCTCGCATCGCCAAAGTCGCCTGCCTCTAATAGCTCTACTACGTGGCTCCCGACCTCCATTCTCCCTGCCGCATTAATGCGAGGCCCAATACGAAAACCTATGTGCATACTCGTCATATCAGATCGGCAATCGGCCACTTCCATTAGTGCTTTAAGGCCCCAGTTATTCGTTTTAACAAGGTCTATCAGTCCAAGAGCGACGATCGCCCGATTTTCGCCGGTCAGATCGACCACATCGGCTATTGTGCCGATGGCTGCGATCTTTAGGAGCCCGGGTATTTCATCTTCAAGATCAAATTCCCGCAAGAGCGCGTGCGCCAGCTTGAATGCAACGCCGACGCCAGCAAGGTTGTCGTCGGGATATTGGCTTTCGGGATGAAAAGGATTTATCAGCGCTACGGCAGGCGGCAAGATCGTATCGTCTTTGATCTCGTGATGATCGCAGATGATCGTATCCATACCGATCTCTTTTGCACGCCAAACTTCATCGAAGTTAGATGTGCCTGTATCGACGCTAACAAGGAGCGTGTATCCCTCGCCCCTTGCAGCTTCGAGCGGGGCGAAGTTGATCCCGCGATTTTCAGTAAAACGGTTTGTAATGTGGTAGCTCGTTTCAAGCCCTAACAACGAAAAAGTTTTCCTCAATAAAACGGTGCCTGTGGTGCCATCAACGTCAAGGTCACCCCAGATCATAACCTTTTCGCGATTCTCGACAGCTTTTTTAATGCGCTCGACTGCCTCGCGCATGCCTTTTAGAAGTAACGGTTCGTGGAGATGTTCCGGCGATGGATTGAGAAACTCCATCGCTTTTTCCTGTGTTTCGTGGCCGCGTGCGATGAGAAGCGCCGCTATGAGTGGCTTGACGTTCAGCTTTGAAGCAAGTTTATGAACAGCCTCTGAGTCATGTTTTTGAATTGTCCAGCGTTTCGCAATCATGCGTGAGAATTAATTCACAACGGGGCTTATCACGCCTTGCCAGAGCAAAACGAGGATCACGGTGCCGAGGATAAGACGATAAATAACAAAAACACTCGTCGAATTGCGCCGAAGATAGGCAAGTAGAAACCAGATAGACAGATAACCGACAATTCCAGAAACGATTGTCGCTACGATAAGCGGGGTAAAACTCTCTGGCGGAAGTATTTTTAAAGCCTTACGCAACTCAAGTAATCCGCTGGCAGTGATCGCGGGAATGGAAAGAAGAAATGAAAATCTCGCTGCCGTCTCCCGCTTTTCACCGGCAAGCAGTCCGCCTGTAATCGTTGAACCGGAGCGGCTAGCGCCCGGCATCAGTGCCAAAACCTGTGCTAACCCAACCACGATCGCATCGGTTAGGCCGAGATGTCGCATGTCCTTTCGCTTCACGCCTACATATTCGGCAAATGTAAGAAAAAGAGCGACGACGATCAGCATCGTCGCAATTATCCAGAGATTCTTCGTGCCACTGCCCTCGATAAAATCCTTGAATAAGAAACCGATAGCACCTATGGGGATCGAGCCGATAATCACAAGCCAGCCGAGCCAAGCTTCTTCTGACAACCAAATTGGCCGGACACCAGACGTGCCCGAAAATCTCATACCTCGTTTTCCTGTTAACAAAGCAAAATGATCGCGGACGAACGCTACCGAAATACTCAAAATATCACCTGCAAAATATATGAAAACCGCTGCAAGTGTTCCCAGTTGGATAACGGCCATCGTGGCGGTTATCTGTTCGGCTTTTCCGTCATACAGGTTTGTAAATCGGCTTGCAAAAATAAGATGAGCGGTCGAGCTGACCGGAATAAACTCGGTCAGGCCCTGAACGATGCCGAGGATGATGGCTTGTAAAAGATTCATGCAGAGTTTTGCGGTCGATACCCATTATCATTTATCAACGACGATTTTTCCACTATGACCGATAATTCGCCCTGCCCGCGATGCGGTCATAGAGCCATGCGGGCATGAATTTACCTGCACGGACTATGGTTGCGAGCTGCCAGGGAAATGCTGCGAATTTCTTCTTATTTTCTATGGCTTTGATGAAATGCGGGATGGCATCATCAAGTTCCATTAAGAAAGGCATCTTGTTTTCCCGGCCTGCGGTGAGCGGCGTGCGGATAAAGCCGGGCTGTATGATAGTTACGTCTATGCCCTTTTTCGCAACGTCGAGTCGAACGCTTTCAAAAAACGCAGTCATTCCGGCTTTGCTGGCCGAATAGGCCGCCGATTTTGGCAAACCGCGAAATCCGGCAAGGCTTGAAATTGCTACAAGATGTCCTGAGCCGCGTTCGAGCATTTGCGGTAGCACGGCATGAATTGCATTAACTGACCCGAGAAGATTTATTTCGATCAGTTTTTTGACCGCATCTGGTTCGTAATTACGAGTCTCCTTATTATTTCCGCCAATGCCTGCATTGGCGATCATAATATCGATATGTCCGAATTCGTCGCGAAATTTTTCCGCCGCCGCGTGAACTCCATCACTATCAACAACATCGCAGGGGAAAATTCGTGCTTTCCCGCCGGCATCATGACATTTTTTGGCGAGTTCGGCGAGCAACTCCTCACGCCGTGCAAGCAGCCCAATCGTTGCTCCCTTTTTTGCAAACGCGACGGCGAGAGCCTCACCGATACCGCTCGACGCTCCTGTTAAGAACACGGTTTTGTCTTTCCAGTTCATCTTGTTGCCGCGATTATACCTTAAGAAAGTCAGATATTATCCCGTGAAAGGTGAGTTACACACATTTAAGAGAGAGGCCTTTGTTAATTGGTCATGATTTGACGTATTATCACGGGAGTTAAAAATCGCAGTTATTGGAGGATGTCAATGAAATACATGATCAGTTAGAACGAACGTCCGCAGGGATCGCCGGTGGAATACGAGAATGAGCAGAAACGAATACTTGAGGTCTTCACGCAATGGAAGGCTCCCGACAATTTCAAGATCGTGTTGTATGTGATCCGGGTTGGCCATTGGGGCGGATAGATGATGCTGGACTGCGATGACCCGCTGGCCGTTCACAAGTTCTGCTCGATGCTTCCGAGCTTTGTATTTGAGGCTCGGCCTGTTGTTCCTGTTATGGACGCTGTCCGGGTAGAGCTTGAAGCTATGGCCTTTAGAGACGGCCTCGATGGTAAGTGATCAAACCTCAACAATCGTCGTCACGATCACTGGTTTTGTGCCGATCTCTTTTTGGACAAATCGTTTCAGTAGGATACGCAGATTTTCTTTAAAGAAGTTGCGGTCAACGATATGTTCGCGTTTCATATCGCCGACGGCCGTGCGAATAGCGGAACGTGCGTCGGCGGCAAAACCGTTTGACGGGTCTATACCGGCAACGCCCTGGAATGTGATCTGCGGTTCGCCCGCGAGTTCGTGGGTGGATTTATCGATCGTAACGACTAGCGAAATGGCACCGCCGTAGGCGAGTTTCTTGCGTTCGCGCACAACGTCGTATTCGATCTCGTCGTGCGATTCCTCGTCGATAAAGGTCTTGTGTAGTTCGTGCTTATCCACGACTTTGCAGGCGAATTCATCCACTTCAAGCACGTTCCCGTTCTCGATCAAAATAATGTTGTCGTCATTGTAGCCGGCGACATGGTTTTTTACATATTCCTTGTGCCGGAACAGCATCCTGTATTCGCCGTGGATCGGGACAAGATATTTTGGCCGGGCAGTTTCGACCATTATCTTTATGTCTTCCTGCGAAGCGTGGCCCGAAACATGGACGAGGCGGCGTTTTTCTTCAATAATGTTTGCACCGCGTTTATAGAGGTTGCCGATCAGCCGGCTTATGTTCTTTTCATTGCCGGGGATGATACGGGCGGAAAGTACGACGGTGTCGCCTTTTTCGATCTCCATGCCTTTGTATGTCGAGGTCGCGAGATTCCATAGAGCGGCGCGATTTTCGCCTTGTGAACCGGTAACGAGATAACAAACCTCATCGTCATCCAATGCCCGCGCGTCGCCCAACGAAACCATCGCCCCAAACGGTATCTTTAATAAACCCTGCTCCTCAGCGATCTCGACATTCTTTTGCATAGAACGTCCGCAAACACATACCTTTCGCCCGAACTGATGGGCAACATCAAAAATGATCTGCAAGCGGTGAAGCGACGACGAAAACGTTGCTACAAACAGCCGTCCCTCGGTTTGTTCGAATATTTCTTCAAACGCCGGAATTACAGCCGTTTCAGATGGCGTCCGGCCCGGAACGGTCGCGTTCGTCGAATCGCCGAGCAGAAGCAGCACGCCCTCGTCGCCGATCCGTTTGAGTGTCTTGAGATCGTAAGGCTTCCCGATAACGGGCGTTTCATCGATCTTATAATCGCCCGTGTGGATGATCGTCCCGATCGGCGTATGGATCGCCAACGAAAAGCAATCGACTAATGAATGCGATGCGTGGATAAACTCGACGCGAAAGTTTCCGACCTCGATAATGTCGTTCGC
>JBKJJR010000364.1:0-3587 GCA_046597835.1 Pyrinomonadaceae bacterium | reverse complement strand
CGATGCCTGCCTGCCGGAATGTCCGGTCGAAGCGATCTATTCCGATATGTCATACCCGGAAGAATACGCGGATTGGATGGGGAAAAATGCCGAAGCCGAAAATTACCCTATCATCAGCACCAAAGAACCCGCATTAATGGGTCCCGGATGCACCGGCCCGCCGGAAAAATAAAGAAGGCAGTCAGAACCGGGAGCGGAGCGACCGTGTTTCCTAATTTTCCACTTTTCATTTCAATTCTCAATTTTCCATGATTTCGAGAGTTCCACCAGTCCGTCGCTTGCTGTCACCGGTAAGCCTTCGTTGAGCATGAATCGCTCCCACGTTAGGGGTGATACAGAACCGGGTGCTCCGACAGATGTAAACCTGAGATTCAGCAAAACACCGTTGCCATCCAGAGGCATCGCGCCGTAAACCGCGACTCTTAGCAGCCCCGGCTCGCTGGCATTAAACACAACGGAAACCCCTCGGCTGACGGTTCCGGCCACATCGACCGGGTTCTCCAGCGGCTGTATCACCGACGAATCATACCTGAGGTCAAACTCATAAGAGATAATTCCCTTATTCGTTGTGTCCTGAACACTCACCGGCACAATGATCTCTTTGCCAACAGGCATCACAACATCCGGCAATCTGACAGAAACAGCCCGCTCCGGCCCACTGCCAACTTCCAACTGCCTATCGTCAATCGGCCTCGCGCCGGTATTTGTCCAGTTGCCGGAAACTTCACCCATGAGAAGAGCCGTGTAATCTTCGCCAGCGATATTGGTGGTGACCGACGGATATGTCCTGTTCACAGGTGTAAATATCCAGTTTCCTGCTGTTCCAAAGGGAGGGAAAGCAACCGCGTAACGTGCGACCTGTCCGGCATCGAATGACGAGATAGTGCCATTTCCGCTGGTATCCGCCACGATCAATTGGCTGCCGGTCAATTGGCTGACTCCGGCGGCGTGCTGTGCGATCTTCGCGGCATCGAATGACGTGATCGAGCCGTTAGATGCCCCAGTCTTAGAAGGCGTGACTGTGTAAGAACCATCTCCAAATCCGCTGAGCGAATAAGTGCCGTCGGGGAAACCGGTCGTTGTAGAAACCACAGACGACCCGGCACCGCTTATCAGCACGTTTGAAACAAAACGCGGGTTTGGGCCGATCGCGTTGCCGTAAGTAACCGTTCCGCTGATCGAAGCAGTCCCAGGTGTTGGCGTTGGCGTTGATGTTGGTGCGACACAGTCATCCGTCGTTATGGCCAGTTCCCATCCGCCGGCTAGGTTGCCCGAGCCGGCACTTATGTCATCTACTATATAGAGCGACCATGTCCCGTTCGGATTTGTGCCATTGAAGATGGAGAGAGCCGAGTTCAACGATGCGAACGGCGCGGGTGGAGGGAATGAGTCGCCCAATTCAAAGTTAGTCGGCTTGAATGTACCGCTGACTAACGGCCCTGCGTCCGGCAGGTTACTGAGAGCAGCGCCGTCAAGCGTAATTGTCACGTTTACGGCGTCAGCTCCTCCGCCGACATCGGACATGATGATGGCGTTATGCCCGCCTGGTCCGACTAGCAGGATGTCCACGTCGTCGGGGAAAGTGTGGTTAAAATTGATGAGTTTGACCGTTACCTTTGAGACGTTGCCGGTTAAAGCGCCGACCGCAATGGTCGCTGGGTAGGGTGCAGCAATCCCGACGTTAGGGATAGTGATGGGCGTCGGGTTCGCGAAGTTGGTCGGTGCACACGGCGTCCCAGTCGGCGTTGCCGTCGGTGTGGGGCTAGGCGTGGAAGGGTCGTTCGGCGTCAGCAGAACGGCGTGATATTGGCCGGACGACCTCTTGTAGGCGTCGACGGCGATCTGGCCCGCGTCATTAATTCCCGTTGCGGAGTAGAGTCTATAGTCAGCTCCCGAAGCGTCGGCCAGCGTCTCAAGATCAAACATCTGGTCGTCTCGATAGATAAAGGGGATCTGGTAAAGAGCTCCGCCGTCGTATGGACGATATGTGCTTCCGACTACGTGATCGTAGATGTTGACGCCGTACGCGAAGCTGCGGTCGCTAAAGAAATCGTTGCTGCCGATCGCCCCAAGATCGCGCATCGTCGCGCCGTCATATAGAAAAGCGTGCTGGCGATTGTCAGCGGCGATAGCTGACGATCCCACAACGTGGCCGTTCTCGTTGATGAAGTTGCCGGTGCTTGTGCTGCCGCTTCCGAGTGCCCCAAGATCGCGCATCCCATTGGCCTGATCCCAGATGAATGCGCGAAACCCGCCAAAGGGGGCTGCTCCCGTGGCTTCGCCGGTCACTTGGTTCAAGTCGTTAATGCTATTCGCCCTTGCGTAGCCGCCGCCGCCAAGTGTCCCAATATCGCGCATTCCAAGAGCCGCATCCCAGATGAAGGCGCGCGTGTTCGATGTGTCCAGGCTGGGCCCCGAATGCCCGACGATCACGGTCTGATTGTTTATGCCGTTGCCTCGCGCGTAGTCGCCGCTTAATGGCAGAAAGCCAATGTCGGTCACGGTGCCGTTACTAAAAAGTGCGGCATGGCGGATCGAGCCGCCATTTACAGAGTATTGTGAATCTCCGGTAACTTGTCCTGAATCGTTGATCCCCACGCCGGTGCTGGTGTTACCCCCCGGGATCGTGCCGAGATCCTCGACGACGCCATTGGTGAAACGGGCGGCATGAATGTTGGTGCCGGCATATGAGTAGCCCGTTACTTGGCCGGATTCGTTAATACCCGCCGGATGACTTATCACCTGCCCGGTCTGCGGATTAGTGTTGATCGTGCCGAGATCCGTAACGTGATAGGTTGGTGGGACCGCAGCCGGTCGGCGACGGCTTGCATCGGTATTTCCAAAACCGTAGACCAGGGTAAATCCCAAGGCCGCCAATACTAAAAGCGCTTTAAGAAAACCGAAATGTGGGGGCAAAAGTCGACGCCGGATAAAATTAGAATCTCCTGTTCTCATAACCATTCTAACCTCTCGTTAATATTTTAAGACATAAGAAAAAATTGGACATCTAAATCACCGACGAAGTTATCGGTCCTTTACTTCGGTAATACCACAGTGGAATTATCTTTCTAGAAAAGACATGTTTAAAGAATTCTTTTTCGAGTCGACCTGGTAATGTAAACACCTGAATAAACGTAAACGGAGACGAAAAAGACTCCTGAATTATATTTTTTGACCTAATAACACTCCATAAGGCAATCCGAATATGCTCGATTTTGTAGATTATCAAAAAGCGTAGCCGCCTGTCTGTTTCATAGCGTACAAATTACCCGGAAAATTGGTCGTCTTGACTGGATTAAACCCACCAACAAAATTCATTTGCAAAAAGGAACAGTGCGGGCTTTGAGCATATATTATCAGGGGCGAGACCGTGTTTGCCCGGAGCAAGATCCTTATGTTCGACAGCGCGGCTAGTAAGACACCCACAAAACTTCACAACTCGGCCCAGCGGCGGGCGAAGGTGCTTGTTCTATTCGGAACGCGGCCTGAAGCTATCAAGCTTGCGCCGGTTATTCACGAATTGAAACGGAGATCGTTCGAGACGATTGTTGTTTCGTCGAGCCAGCACAAGCATCTACTCAAACCTT
>JBKJJR010000342.1:0-15190 GCA_046597835.1 Pyrinomonadaceae bacterium | reverse complement strand
GTCTCGGATAGTTTTAGATGGAGTGCGCCGTCCTTGAGTTCGGGATTCAGAAAACGCAGCGTCGTATCGAGGGTGATCCCAAAATTGCGGCAGAATGACGCGGCGTTTAGATAGCGTCCCGACCCGTTTGATCCAAACGGAAACACTCCGGACAGCATAAGGCTATCGACCGGTTCGAGCGCGATCGTGTCATCCACACGGCTAAAGTGAAGCCACGCTCCGACTGGCTTTCCGATCATGCTGTAAACTCGTGCGTTCAGCGAAATAACATTTCGCCTGTCGATAGACACATGGATACGCGTTTCGGGTGACACGATCGGCCCACCAAGGAACTTTTCAAATTTTCTGTCGAGAGTGGCTGGCATAAGCGTATGTATTATAGATAGCACATTCTTCCATCGTTGTCAAGCACTTTTTCGTCGGTTTTCGAATCGATTTCTGCCTTCCATAGTCGATGCGATCGCCGTAACCAAAATAACGTCGGATGCGTCGCATTCCGTCAATAACAGGCGTCACTTTGGGGCCAAAAAGCGTCCCCTCCGGCATGGTGATTCGTTCACCGGCGTGGATATTGGCGTCACGACAACGGCAAAACACGTCCGGATGAGGGACGCCTCGATTATGACTGGATGAGAGCGATTTTCTAGTGATCGATTCGAGGCAAAACGAATGCCCCGATGTGGGGAGCGGAAGTATTCAAACACGTCTGCAAAGCCAATATTAAAGCGTCGCGGACGTCTTCAGGCGTGACAATAGCGTCCACTAAACCCCGCGCGGCAGCGTGCTTGGCGTCCAATTCTTTGTCGTAGGTCGAGCGGACGGATTGCATCTCGGCGAGCATTTGCGCGGGAGGTTCTTTCCCTTCTTTTTTTAGTTTTTCAATTTGGGTGCCAAAAATGGCCTGGGCGGCACTGTCGCCTTCCATCACGCCCATCCGGCCCGTCGGAAGCGAGAAAATAAAGTCCGGATCAAACCCCTGCCCGGCCATCGCATAATAACCCGCACCGGACGCATGGTTGACCGACAACACTATCTTTGGCACCTTGGCGGTCGCCATCGCTTCGACAAATCGGGCACCGGCACGGATGATGCCGCTATGCTCGGCCTCGGCTCCGACCATAAAACCCGAAACGTCCTGCACAAACAGCAAAGGCGTCGCGTGACGGTCGCAATTCTCAATAAAATACGCAGTCTTTTCGGCGGATTCTGTGTAAACGATCCCCCCAAACCGCGGGCCGCTCTTGCCCTTCGACATCCCTCGTGAATTTGCGATGACACCCACCAAAATACCGCCAATGCGTGCTGTGCCGCAGATCATCTCTTTTGCAAAATCGGCCTGAAATTCGTCGATCTCGCCCTTGTCCAGAAAGGTGGCAAGCACCTGCTTCATATCGTAAGGAGCACGGTGATCGTCAGGTAATATCTCGTAAAGTGCATCAACTTTGGACTTTGGACTTTGGGCTTTCGACACCGACACCCGCGTCGGTTCCTTCGCGGGTAGCTCGCTGACGAGTTCGCGAATCTTTGACAGGCACTCTTTCTCGTCTTTCGTTCGAAAATGAGCGACGCCTGAGATCGAGTTATGAGTCAGCGCTCCACCAAGTGTTTCGTTATCAATAGTTTGCCCGGTCGCGCCTTTAACAAGGTTAGCTCCACCCAAACCCATGAACGAAGTGCCCTCAACCATCAAAATAACATCCGACAACGCCGGCAAATAGGCTCCGCCCGCCACACACATTCCCATCACAGCGGCGATCTGCGGGACCTTCAAGTAATGCCGCATGATCGAGTTGTAATAAAAGATCCGCGCCGCCCCGTACTGCCCCGGAAACACGCCGCCCTGATACGGCAAATTCACGCCCGCGCTGTCCACAAGATAAATGATGGGCACGCGATTGCGCATCGCGATCTCCTGCGCCCGCAGGATCTTCTTGATAGTTTCAGGATACCAAGCACCCGCCTTGATCGTCGCGTCATTGGCAACGACCACGCATTCCCGGTCGTTAACCTTGCCGACAACCGTCACAACCGCCGCCGCCGGCGCGGCACCCTGATACTCATCGTACGCAACAAGCAGCCCTATTTCCTGCAGGTAAACGTCTTTGTCGAGCAGCAGATCGACACGCTCCCGCGCTGTCAGTTTGCCCTGAGAATGTATTTTTTCGATCTTAGCAGCTCCGCCGCCAAGTTTAAGCTTGTGCTCGAGGCGCAAATATTCGTCAGTCAGCAAGCGTAACCGGGACTTTTTCTGTTCAAGTTTCATCTTTCAGAAATAATAAATGTAGGTACCATCCCGCCACCGGACGAAACGTTCGCCAATTCCGTCGAAGACAGTCGGGTAAACGCCGAGCCGACCTTCCCCAAAAACAACAGTGGATCAAGATCAACCAACTGCTCGACCATCTCCCAATTGCCAGCATCATCGGTAAGCATTGGAAAGAGTTCCTTAGCAGTTTTGACTCGCTCCTGCACCAGGTAATCGCCATCGGACAATGCGGTTTTTATCGCTTCGTCCCACTCGGACCGTGAGCACGTCCATCCGAGAAAAATACCCCGCCCACCGTAATCATCGTTCGGCTTGAGGGCAAGCTTGTTGGGATTAGAACGGACCCATTCAACGAGGTCAATCGATTCGCCTTTATTTTCCGTCACTCCTTCGCGAACTTTTCGGGTCCACGGTACGTGATTGCGAATTGCCTTTAGCTCTTCGCCACTGAAGAGATGCGAGTATTTTTCATTAGTTAGGACGGCAAAGATCGCCTTTTTATGAACCAACTTACTGCGAAAACTGTTGACCATACAGACCACTCCAGCGCGATATGCGTCGAGCAATGCAGGATATTCTTCCATTATCGGCAAGTACTCATTAACGAGTAAGCGCTTGTAAACGATGTCGATCTCGGTGCCGTCGCATGATAATCGCGAGCCGTTGAATTCAAGTTCATCAGGTGAGCAGATAACCGAACGATAGCCTTCCGACTCAAAATATTCACGAAACAATTCAAATTCTTTCAGTGTGGGCAGATCTTTCAGATCGACAATCGCAATAACAGGTTTCGAATCAGCCTTGCCGCCGCAGAATTCTGAGTAACAAGAGAGGAGAACGTGAAGCATTTTCGGCCTGCCTATAAAACCTCTGCTGGTAAACGTTTCAACAAATTTCTTCATCACTGGCAGCGTTTCAAATATAGCCGTCGCGGAATCGGCATAGGCGACACCGGCCGGACTTTCGCCGTTCAGTTCGACATAGCTATAAGTGTCGTCGGTCAAAAATGAATCTAGCCGAGCGTTCGGCGACACGTGCGAATATTGCGGATCGATCTTAACAAGTTCACGTTCGATCTCGGTCACACCGAGTTCGTCGAGGATCTCGTCATTCTCGATGGCGGCATCCTTAACTTTTTGTAGCGCCCCGAAAACTGTTTCGCAGGTCGTGACGATCTTTGACCAGTCGCTCTCGGTCACAAAATGGGGTCTGAGATACGGCGTGAGGCGACGACCGCCAAAGATGAGCTTTGAACTTTCGAGCCCCTCATCAAGCAACTTTTGCGAAGCCGAGGCAAGTTCGGCGTCATCCAAGAGTTCGTGGTAATAAGCTACGGCCCGTTTTAGCATAGGTGGGGATTATTTCGACATACTGAGGATCTCTTCGTACTCGTCTTTGGTCACCGGCAGGACTGAAAGCTGAGATTGACGGATCAATTTGAGATTCGCAAGTGCAAGATTGGCTTTCATATCTATTAATGTCACTGGCTTTTTGAGGGGCTTGGCCGGTTTTAGCTCCGTCGCAACCCATTTCTCGTCGGTCGGATCGGGAAATGCCTCTTTAGAAACTTCCGCAATACCAACAACCTCCTTACCGACATTAGAGTGATAAAAAAGCACCTTGTCGCCTTTTTTCATCTCCTTGAGATTGTTGCGCGCCTGAAAATTACGCACTCCTGTCCAATCTGTCTTGCCGTCTTTTACAAAATCGTCCCAAGAGTAAGCGTCGGGCTCCTGTTTTACCATCCAGTATTTCATAGTCCGTTATTTTTGAGCTTCGGCAGCTTTCTTATTCAACCACTTTGCCCAACGTTCGAGATAAGGGCGGAACGGCCTGAAAAGCTTAGCGCGCCAACTACCCTCAGCTTGTTTTTCGCTCCACACTCTTAGATTTTTCTCAGCGAATTGCCTGATCTGCGCCTCGAGGCCTCCTCTTTTAACGGAATGCCGCAGGGTCAGATAATAATGCTGGCCGACGAGCGAAAACATAAGGCCTGCGAGGTTGCCTTTGAACGAGCTTTTCGCCATGAATTTCTTAACAAAAGTCTCGGTCGGCATCAGCAAAGCGCCCATCGACATCTCCATCCACGGAGCCTGATTTCCTTGACGCGGATGGTATAGCCCCGGTAGATCCCCTTTGATGGGAATGTCCATGTTCTTGAGGCGCGGATCGTTGATAAAATCAACAATCTTTATCTTCTCAATGCCGCGATATTGTTCGACCGGCAGAAAATCCAACACATTGTTGATACTCCCCTCGACATTCTTTGGCAAGGCAAGGGTGGATGCATTTTCTATTCGTATTTTTGTAACTTTCGCGGCCTTTTGGCCGGCCGTTTCTATTGCCATACTATTCGTTAATTGTAAATCGTGAATCGTGAATAGTAAATTCGACCACATGATGTGGCGATTACGCAACAATGGAAGTCGTTTGCTGCGGATCATATCGATAGAATTCCAGATATAACAACCGATCTGCAACATCTCAGCGCTGGCATACGCATTGCTGACAAAATAGGGCCGACCGAACACTAAGAATGAATCAAACCACACTTGCAAAATCTATTAAAATAAATGGCGTTGGATTACACACTGGCGTCGACGTCAATATGACGCTCAAGGGCGCGCCGGAGAATACGGGTTATATTTTTGTTCGCACCGACCTCGATAAATTCGAGATACCTGCATCAGTCGAATATATCTCGCACTGTGCGTACGCGACGACTCTTATGCGTCGGGGCGTTGTGCTTTCGACCTGTGAACATTTGCTTTCGGCATTGCGTGGTTCGGGTGTTGACAATTGCTTTATCGAACTCGACAACATCGAGATACCGATTATGGACGGTTCGAGCGAAGATTTCGTTGAGCTTATCGCAAAGGCCGGTGTGATCGAACAGAGTTCCCCGGGGCATATACTCCGCGTCCTCGAACGTGTAGCGGTAGAAATGGGCGACCGCAAAATGTCGATCGAGCCTGCAAGCAATTACGAGATCGACTGCGTCATCGACTTCCCTCATCCGTTCATTGAGCGGCAGCATTTGAATTTTGTTTTTGAGAACGGCTCCTTCGGCAAAGAGATCGCATCGGCTCGGACATTTGGGTTTACGCACGAGATCGAGATGCTGCGAAAAGCAAACCTCGCACTTGGTGGTTCACTCGACAACGCAATTGTACTCACGCCCGACGGGATGCTCAACAAAACGCCGCTCCGTTTCGACGACGAATTCGTCCGCCACAAGATCCTCGACATCATCGGTGATTTTGCTTTGTTAGGGATGCCACTTCAAGGCAAAATAACCGCCGAACGCAGCGGCCACAGCGTCCACGCCTCGCTAATGAGCAAACTGCTCAAAGCCGAACATTCTTGGGAGATTGTCGAATCGTAAAGAAATTTTGGCCAAGAACAAACACGAACCGACACGACGTGTTTGTTCGTGGCTAACTCAAACATCCCAATCAGAAGTGTGAAACGTTCCTTCCTTGTCGATCCGCTGGTATGTATGAGCGCCGAAGAAGTCCCGCTGAGCTTGTATCAGGTTCGCCGGGAGACGTTCGGTGCGGAATGCGTCGAAATAAGCGAGTGCGGATGAGAAACACGCGGCCGGAATTCCATTTTCGTTGAATGCCACGACCGTCTTGCGTAGTGACCCGGCACGGGAGTTCAACATATCTGCAATTGATTTATCGAGCAATAAGCTTTCGAGATTCGTGTCGTTCGCAAAGGCCTTCCGGATCGCCTCGAGAAATTTGGAACGAATAATACAGCCGCCGCGCCAGATTCGAGCTATTTCGGCGAGATCGAGGCCGTAGTTACTTTCGATTGACGCTTTTTGCAGCAGCGACATGCCCTGAGTGTAGGTCAGGATAAATGCGCAAAGAAGGGCATCTTCGAGTTCGCCGATCGAGGTTCTCGAATGGCTTTGGTCCGCCGATGTGCTCATACCAAAGTATTTCGCGGCGACGGTCGTTCTAATAGTTTTTTGCGACGAGATCTGACGCATTGTCACTGCCGAATCGATTGTCGGAATCGGCACGCCAAAATCCATCGCGGCCTGAGATGTCCATTTGCCCGTTCCCTTTTGCCCTGCGGTGTCGAGGATCATTGAGACAAGCGGTTTGCCGGTTTCGGGATCTATCTTACGCAAAACCTCGGATGTGATCTCAACGAGAAATGAGTTAAGCTCGCCGCCGTTCCAATCCGTAAACGTCCGGTACATCTCGGTATTTGCCATCCGCAGGACCTGCTGCATAAAATCGTATGTCTCGGCGAGCAGCTGCATCATGCCGTATTCGATGCCATTATGGACCATCTTGACAAAATGCCCCGCCGATCCGGCGCCCATGTAGGCGACGCACGGTTCGCCGTTAACCTTAGCGGAAACTGCCTGAAGCGTTTTTTCGATACGGTCATAGAAGTCCCGCCGTCCGCCGGGCATGATGCTCGCTCCGTGACGCGCTCCTTCCTCGCCGCCGCTCACGCCAATTCCCATAAACCCGACGCGTTTTGCGTCAAGTTCCGCAATTCGCCGGTCGGTATCGGTAAAATGTGAATTGCCCCCGTCGATAATGAGATCGTCGTTTTCAAGATGCGGCAGCAGATCGGCGATAACCGAATCGACGACCGGACCCGCCGGCACGAGCATCATAATGTTGCGCGGCGATTCAAGTTTCGAAATAAACTCGGCCATGTCGTTACCGACATCAACCGGCATCCCGCCGCCTTCCTTCAGCAGCAGTTCGCGTTTACCTGCATCGAGATCGAATCCGACGCCACGGATGCCGTGTTCGGCAATATTCAAAAGAAAATTGCGACCCATCGTGCCAAGTCCGATCATCCCAAAATGTGCTTTTTCCATTTTTCAGTGACCCAAATGTTTTAAAAATGATTGCTTCAAGTTTTTCTCGATCTCGGTATGTAAGGGTGTCGTTTTCGCGAATGGATTAGTTTCGGATTCTCTAATAATGCGGCGAGCGCACTTACCGCACAACAAGTAGGCTATTAAAACGCCGTGATCACGAAAAATGAACGTATTGAGCGAGAGCGATTCTTTTTTCTTGAACTTGAAAGAATTAATTTCCTGCCCGCAGCCGGGACAGGCGTCACCGTCGTGGAGCCAACGCGCTTTGATCGCGCCGCCGGACTGCATTTGTGCCTGACGGAACATTACCTCCAGAAGTTCAAACACTTCTTTATTCGGCATAGAATGATTTTTACCACAAAGACACACCGTCCACAAACGAAGGCTAGTATCGATATTCTGCGCCTTTCTGCCCTTTGAGCCTTTGTGGTGAATTTCTTGCAGCTTTGAGTTACTCTTTTTGTAATGAAAACTTTGCTTGAGGCAATTCGGCCAACGACTTTCATCGAGTCGGCAAAACTGCGCGACCAATTAGGCCTCGATCTGACGATCGCGACCGAGACATTTCAGCATACCGGCAGTTTTAAATTTCGGGCGGCTTACAATGTTGTGTTGAACGTCGAACAGAAGGAGCTATTGACCGCTTCATCAGGGAATTTTGGCCAGGCTTTGGCTTATGCCTGTAAGCTGCTTGGGAGAAGGTGCACGGTCATAATGCCGGCTACGTCGGCTCAGGTGAAGATCGGTGGCGTTCGCGGTTACGGCGCGGAGGTGGATCTGATAGACACTCGCCGGATCGGGCGGAACGAGCGCGCCGCTCAACTTTCGGAACAAATGCCCCACGCATATTACGCAAGCCCGTATGACGATAAATTCGTCATTGACGGTAACTCGTCGCTCGGAGACGAACTGGCCGCGAGAAGATTCGACGCCGTAATTGCGCCTGTGGGTGGCGGAGGATTAATTTCAGGTATAATCTTAGGTTTATCTCGTAACGCTAAAAAAACACAGATATTTGGTGCAGAGCCGCTTCTTGGCAATGACGCAGCGCTTTCGTTGAAAGCAGGCCATATAATCGCCAACATCACAGAACCAATGACCATCGCTGACGGAGCCCGGACTATCTCGCTCGGGAACCTAAATTGGAAAATTATCAAAGATGGTGTCGCCCGAATTTTCGAAGTCCCAGACGAAACCATTGCCGAAGCAGTTCGGTTGTATTTCAACTTGGCAAATCTAAAATGCGAACCAACCGGCGCTTTGAGCCTCGGAGCCGTTTTATTGAATAAAGATATATTCAAAGACAAGAAAGTCTGCGTCGTGGTCAGTGGCGGGAATGTCGATCCGGCTAGCTACCGCGCTTTGATCTAAGTCTTTAATTCCTCAACGAATGTCACGCGATTGATCTCGTGCAGCGTCGTCATTCCTAGAAACACCTTCTTTACAGCCGATTCACGAAGCGACGACAAGCCTTCCTTCTCGGCCTGACGACGAATCTCAGAGCCCGGACGGCGTTCGATTATCATTTCCCGGATCGTGTCCGACATGTCGAGCAGCTCGTGAATGGCGGTTCGTCCTCGATACCCGGTATGGTTGCACGCATCGCAGCCTACGCTGCGGAAAAATACTTGCTCACCGCTCACTTCGTCTTTGTGAATACCTGATTCGGTCAGTTCGTCTTCGTTCGGCGTATAAGGCCGCTTACAGGTCGGGCAAAGCAGTCGAACGAGCCGTTGGGCCAAAACGCAGTTAAGTGCGGATACGAAGTTATAAGGTTCGACACCCATGTTGATAAACCGCCCAATCACGTCGATCACGTTGTTGGCGTGAACCGTGGTGAAAACAAGGTGGCCCGTGAGAGCCGATTGGATGGCTATCTGTGCGGTCTCCTCGTCACGTATCTCACCTACCATCACTTTGTCAGGATCGTGACGCAAGATTGAACGCAGGCCGCGGGCAAATGTTAGGCCTTTCTTCTCATTGACAGGTATCTGCACGATTCCGTGAAGCTGATATTCCACCGGATCTTCGATAGTGATGATCTTGTCTTCCTCGTTGCGGATCTCATTTAGTGCAGCATAGAGCGTGGTCGTCTTACCGGAACCCGTCGGGCCTGTAACTAGGACCATTCCGTAAGGCTCCTTAATATAAAGCCGAAAACGCGTGATGTCTTCGTAATCGAAACCTACCACGTCCAGGTTTAGGTTCTTAAAACTCTCGTTGATCTGTTCCTTGTCCAAGATACGAATAACGGCGTCCTCGCCAAAGATCGTCGGCATTATTGAGACGCGGAAGTCAACGGTGCGCCCCTTGTATCGAACACGGAAACGGCCGTCCTGCGGAATTCGACGTTCGGCGATGTCGAGTTCCGACATAACCTTTATACGCGAGATCAAAGTTTGGTGAAATGAGATGTCGATTGGATCGACCTTGGCATAAAGGGCACCGTCGATGCGAAATTTGACCTGCACGTCGCGCTCTCGAGTCTCAATGTGAATATCCGAAGCGCGGGATTCCATCGCGTTATAGAGGATTGTATCGACGAGCTTGATGATCGGCGACATGTCCGAATCGGAAGCGAGCCGGTCGAGATCAAGCACCTCTTCGCCCTGATCGGTTTCCTTGACGAGCGAGATCTTAAACGTTGACGCCGCTTCGGCAAGCACACGCTGCGTCGAATCTCCCTTTCGCAAGACAACATCGATCGCACCGGCTGTTGCGACATAAGGAACGATGCGAACGTTCAAAATGTTTTCAAGCTCATCGAGCAGCTGCAAATTCGTCGGGTCAGCCATAGCGGCGTGCAAATTATTGCCGTCACGGCGCAGCGGGACAAAGAGGTTATGAAGCATAAGATCGATCGGGATCTTGGCTAGTTCTTCATGATCTACGGGCGATGCCTCTTCCGGAGGCAGCAGATCGATAAACGGAAGCCGATATCGACGAGCAAGTTGCTTTGCCTCAGCGACCTCAGGCGGCTCTTTGTCCAAAAATTCCGCAACTTCGACTCGCGGCGCCGTGCCCTTGGTTGTTTTCGTTTGAATTTGTTCGCTCATTTTTCTATGATCGGGTACTTATTTCTTGCCGCCTCCCGGCCCTGCCGAGATCATCTGAATTATCGGCAGATAGATTGCCAACAGGATGGTTACCACGATGCCGGCCATAAACAGAAGTATTAACGGTTCAAGCAGTGTCGTAAATTGTTCGAGCCTGACCTCGGCTTCAGCGTCGTAAAAGGTAGCAACTTCGTCGAGCATTTCGCGTAGGCTTCCCGATTTTTCGCCAATTCCGATCATATCGAGCGCTAATTCCGGCATCCAGTTCGCCTTTTCCAGTGCCTCGGTAAAGCCCCGCCCCTCGCGTATCATCGGTAGAACGCCCTGGCTTCGGCGTCGTAGTTCAAGATTATTGATGGCTTGTGATGTGATATCCCAAGAATCAGGCACGGTAATGCCGCCTGAAAGCAGCGTTGACATCGAACGCGCAAGCTGTGCCGTCGCCATGTTGCGAATAAGCTGTCCGGCAATCGGTATCCTAAGCAAAAGCTTGTGGAGCATCAGCTTGCCATTCGCCGTTCTGAGCCATAGGAACAGGGCGCCGCCGATGAGAATAACAAGCGGAAAGAGCCAAAGTGCATTATTGATTATGCTATTTGACAGCCACAGCACCGCAAGCGTAATTGTCGGAAGCGCGCGATTGGCGCTAAGGCTCTTAAAAAGTTCCGACATGCGCGGAACGATATAGAGCGTCAAAAACCCCACCATTATCAACGCCGCCATCAATAAGAAAGCCGGGTAAGCGAGGGCTCCGCGAAGTTTCCGTGAAACGCCGACACTGCGCTTGAGATACTCAACAAAACGGGCAAGCACATCGTCTAAAGCACCGCTTTTCTCACCTGCAAGAATCGACGCCGTGTAGATCTTCGGAAAGATCCCTTGAGCTTCGAAAGCGTCAGACAGCGGAACGCCGCTCTTGATCTTTTCCTCAACATCCGCCAAAACTATACGAAGGTTCTCTGAGGCTGACCGCGTTTTCAATAGCCCGATGGACTGTAAAACAGGAATGCCGGCGCGAAGAAGAGCCGACAACTGCTGATTGAAAAGCAAAAAATCTGACTGCTTGACCTTTGCTTTTTTGCTGCCGCCAAAGGAAAGAATCGCCGAAAGCCCCTCTTCCGGAGACGACACAGCAAAGACCTTAAAGCCCTCGCTTTCAAGCCTTGTTCTGACTTCCGCAGCCGCAGAAGCCTCCACCACGCGGGTAACGATCTCGCCGGAAGGCGTGCCCAGACGACAAATGAATTCAGTCATATCTTAAAAAAAGACGTGCAGTAAACTTCTCATTATATCACGCAAATGGCATACAATGGTTGCACTTTACTTCACTCTTCACGGTTTTAGGTCTCGCAAACAACCTACCCGGGTAACTCAACATCCAAATGATAATGTTGCAGGAGCTCGGCTCGTTCAATAGTATATAGGATTTAAGGAGGTTGTCGGATTTGATATGTACAGATCGCGTCTCATGTTGTTTACTCCGGTTGACGGGTTGACCAGTGCTTTTGTTTTGTTCGCATTTGTTTTTTTATTCGTATCCTCGGTTCGAACTCAGTCACCGACGCAGACGCCGGATGATCCTGACCGTCCGGTCAAGATCAAGACCGACCTTGTTACTTTAACGCTGACGGTTACGGACCCCTCCGGACGCCTAATGTCGGGGCTTGGCAAAAACGCCTTTACCATCACCGACAATAATCAAATACAGGATATTCAGTTTTTCAGTGACAGTGACGCCCCGGTTTCGGTGGGCATTTTATTTGATGTTTCGGGCTCAATGAGCGGCGAAAAGTTCCGAAAGGCGCAAAAAGCGCTTTCCCGTTTTATTACCACCAGTCATCCGTCGGACGAATATTTTTTGATCGGTTTCAATACACGGGCGCAGTTGCTGCTTGACCGCTCTCGCGATGGCGATGCCGTTCTGCAAAAACTGACACTGGTTAAACCTAACAAGAATACGGCCCTTTACGATGCCATTTATCTCGGCGTCGAGCGTGTTACCCGAGGCAGCCACCAAAAGCGGGCATTGCTTATAATCAGCGACGGGCAGGACAATGCATCGCGTTATAATTTTGGCGAGGTTCGGCGATTAATGAAGGAAACGGATGTTGTAACCTATGCGATCGGTATTACGGACGGCGGCGGCGGCACCGCGCTCGAAATGCAGGGGCAGGCTTACCTGGATGAGATCAGTGCGACAACCGGCGGCACAGCGTTTTACCCCAGAAGCGACGTTGAAATGGACGAGATATTCGAGCGTATTGCCCTTGAATTAAGGCATCAATATTCCATCGGTTATACACCCAAGGATTTTCAGGCCGACGGAAAGTGGCGGAAAGTAAAAGTTAAGGTCAAACCTCCGAGAGGGTTGCCGCGTCTAACCGTTCGTGGACGCGACGGTTACTATGCAACGCCCGGTATGGCGGTACGGTAAGAATTTAAGACCTCATCTCAATTAATGAAGAAAACGATATTTATTATTTCGATCGCATTTGTTCTTACGGCCAAGGTTTCAAGCGTATTCAGCGCGCAAATCGGCCCTGTCAAAACTTTGATTTTTCTGGATGAGACTACGTCGCCGACCGCTACTCCTTCACCTGCCGCTTCAGTAGCCGTAATAAAACCGACGCCGCCAACGCTAAAGGAAGAGGACGAAGTAATTAAGATCGACACAGAACTCGTAAATTTAAATATTCGCGTCGTGGATCGCAATAATCGCCCAGTAAATAGACTTCAGCAAAAAGATTTTAAGATATTTGAAGATGGTAATCTTCAGCAGATAGATTTTTTCTCGACGTCCGAAGTACCGACAACTTATGCGTTGGTCGTTGATAATTCCGGCTCGATAGCTCCCCAGTTTGATAAAGTTATCGAGGCCGGAAAAGTTTTTATCAATTCAAACCGGCCTGCTGATGAATCCATGGTTATAAGGTTCATCGGTCGGGATAAGATCGAGATCTTACAACCGTTTACTTCAAATCGGATTGACCTGCTCGATTCGCTCGATCAATTTTACAAGGAAGGGGGGCAGAGTGCGATCATAGATTCGGTTTACCTTGCGGTTCAGAACGTGGACAGTTATAAGCGATCGAAAAATTCTGAAGATAAAACACGTCGCGCCCTGATTCTTGTCACGGACGGTGAGGAGAAAGACAGTTTTTATAATGAAAAACAGTTGCTGGAGTTGCTGCGCGAATCCGAGGTTCAAATATATGTGATCGGGTTTGTCGATGAACTTGATAAAGCAGGTGGATTTATCAGCAAGAGCCCCCAAGCCAAAGCCAAAGCACTGTTGGAGAAAATGGCAGCCGAATCTGGTGGTAAAGCCTACTTCCCGGCCAGCTCCGCAGAGCTTCCCGCTTTAGCAAAAGAGATTTCCAGTGAGCTTCGAACGCAATATTCGGTCGGATACATTCCATCAAACGTCAAGCGTGACGGAACCTTTCGAAGCATCAAAGTCGCTATCGCTGAAGGTCCAAAGGCAGAAAAACGCATTGCCATAACTCGCGCCGGCCGCACCGCCGATAGCGATGCGCCAAAATCGGCATCGACGCCCGTCACGAAGACTCGTTAAAGGACTTGTCCGTGTAAACATCCGCCCAGCATCGACGCCGTACCGTTTAAACATAGCACTGGCATTCCGCAATTAATTTAGTGTTGCTTTTTTTACGCCGGTGAAAACCGAGTGGCAGGCGGGATGCCCGCTCTCAAGTCTTCTATTCAGGTACGCTGCCCGATATCTTTTTCCTAGTAGTTTCACCCGTCCGCAAAACGGGAATTCCTTCGTCAATTTCGTCATGGGGACGTGGTATTACATGAGTCGCGGTCACCGTGCCGATCCTTCTCGCCGCGGCAGCACCCGCATCAACGGCAGCTTTGACGGCTCCGACCTCGCCGCGGACGATCGCCGTTACCAGGCCTGCGTCGATCCTTTCATAACCGACAAGCGTAACGTTAGCCGATTTAACCATTGCGTCGGCCGCCTCGATCATCGCAACCAAGCCAAAACATTCGACCATTCCAAGTGCTTCCATATAACCTCAAATCATTTCCAATATACCGTAACAAAAACAACGGCCGCTACGAGCAAAAATATTAACAGCGAGACGATAAAAATAAACAAGCCTGAGCGAGTGTCGTCGGCTTCCCAAACTATTGCCGCGCTCTTTTTTGGAGCAACTCGAGCCTTCCTTCTCTTAGCCGCCGCTAACGCAAGTTTGTCCCCCCTTTCAGTGTCCTCCGGCTCTAGTTTTGCAGCTAGATCAGCAAGAGGGGTTTTTGCTTCATCGGACATCACCGAGGGCTCGCGGTCGTATAATCGGTCTGCGGATTCAGCATATCTTCGTCCGCAGTTATAACAAAACCGTGTATTCTCGCGGATGCCCGCTCCACAGTTTTCGCAATTCACCGTTTCAAGTGTCGCTTCGGCCATTTTCTAAACGACAGCAAAAACCTCTTTTTCTTCGCCAAGATCACGTGCCGACGGCGTGAGGATGGTCTTTTTTGAAATATAGATCTTCTGGCCGCTATTGACTGCCTGCCGCACGTCGTCCTCACTCACAAAATCAACCGGCGTGATTGCAACAGGCTTTTGAACAGCATTTTCCGGAGTTATTTCATGAACGATGGTTTTGACCTCTGGTCGAACAACAGGCTTTAGCGGATCAGCCACCGGTGCCTGAGCCATTTTGTGACTTAAAAAACTATCAACGATCGCAGCAATATCTTCCCGCCTCGGCGCATTCCTGACTGCCGACTGCTGACTGCCGACTGCTGACAGTTTATTCACCGGCTTAGTTTCGAACGCCACTCGTTTTATGTCCATCAGATGATGAGGCGAAATATTATCCGACGTCACGTTACCGCCCCATGAGCCGCAGCCTAGCGTCATCGAGGGAGCGAGATCTGTCGAAAAACCGATCGCGCCGTGCGTCGTCGGCGAATTGATAATAACGCGCGCCGCGGGCATCTGCGCCCCGTAAGCGATCGCTGCCTCGCGGTCCTGCGAAT
>JBKJJR010000331.1:0-3439 GCA_046597835.1 Pyrinomonadaceae bacterium | reverse complement strand
GAGGAGTAGTCCGGGAATTAATAGCTCCATATTTTCAGCCTGCTTTAGCGGCTAATTGTCCGCAGGCGGCGTAGATGTCGCGGCCACGCGGGGTGCGGACGTATGCCGATACGCCGCGTGATTCCAGGATACTCTTAAAACGCTCGACCCGTGCGGGCGTTGATGTATTGTAATCCAATTGCTCGGCGCCGTTGTGAGGGATGAGGTTTATTTTTACTCGCGACAGTTGGTAGCGGTCGAGCAAACGAGCCAGATCGCTCGCATCAGAGTCTAAGTCGTTGACGCCGCCGAGCATGACGTATTCGAACGTAAAACGTTCGCCGCGTTTTAAGCTTCCCTCGAATTCTTTTGCCGCCGTCATCAGTTCGTCAAGATTCCATTTTTTATTGATCGGCATCAGCGTGTTGCGAAGTTCGTCTTTTGCCGACGACAGCGAGATCGCGAGATGTGGACGGTTTTCAAGTTTCGCGAGATCGTAAATGCGCGGCACGATGCCGGCTGTCGAAACCGTCACGCGGTTTGGAACAATGAAGAGGCCGTCTTCGTCCGACATAAGCCGCAGGGACGCGATCAGGTTATCAAAGTTCAGGAACGGCTCGCCCGCGCCCATGCCGACGAGGTTTGTTCCGTGCGGCGTTGCTTCGCCGACGCCGTAAACATCATTCAAAACAATTATGATCTGTTCGATGATCTCGCCGGCGGTCAGATTTCGCAAAAGGCCCAGCTTTGCCGTTAAGCAAAAATCGCATTTCAGCGGGCAGCCCGACTGCGACGAAAAGCAGATCGTATCGCGCTTTTCGCTCGGGATATAAACGGTTTCTACGGGGTAGCCGTCCGTCGTTTTCATCAAATATCGTCGCGTGCCGTCGGTCGATACATAACGCGATTCGACCATGAGCCGCGAAATATCGGCAGCGTCTGCCAGCTTAGAGCGTAGCTTTTTTGGCAGATCGGTGATCTCGTCGAATGAAAGCAAGCGACGCTGATGCAGAGCCTTAAAAACCTGCGTCGCGCGATACTTTGGCTCGCCATACGAGGCAAAAAATTCTTCGAGCTCGGCCCTCGACAAGCCCAAAAGATGAACATTCTCGCTCATTGCTTCCATTTTACCGCAATCGGACGCGATACCGTAATAATGCTGCGCGGTGTTACCTATTGGCCGAGTCAATAATTAATTGACCGCGTCGATAATCTCAGGCATCATTTGACTAGACAATACTGAGCGACAGGAGTTTAGGCTATGACCATAAAGAGCTTGGCGGTGACATTATTTCTTTCCCTGGTTTTGGGCGCTAGCGTGTCGGCGCAAACCACGGAATTTACCTATCAGGGCAGCTTGAAAGACGGTGCCACAGCTGCAAACGGCAATTACGATTTTGAATTTGTTTTGTTTGACGCTCTGTCGGGCGGTACGCAAGTTGGTTCGCCGATATCCCGAAATACGGTCTCTGTTGCAAACGGCCTATTCAGCGCAAAGCTCGATTTCGGCAACCAGTTTTCAGGCGCAAATCGTTTTCTTGAGATACGAGTGGCGCTTTCCTCGCTGCCCGGATTTACCACTTTAACGCCACGTCAGCCGATAAACAGCTCGCCGTATTCAGTCAAGAGTCTGAATGCGGATAATGCAGCAACTGCCACAAACGCAACTCAACTCGGGGGTGTTGCTGCGAATCAGTTCGTTGTCACGACCGATCCGCGCCTGACCGACTCGCGTCCGCCGACCGCGGGTTCCGGTAATTACGTCCAGAATACAACCAGTCCGCAGGCGACGAGCAACTTCAATATTAGTGGGAACGGTACGGCGGGCGGCACACTTTCTGGCGGGATCGTAAATGCGACGTCGCGATACAACATCGGCGGAAATCGCGTGCTGAGCAATGCCGGAAGCAATAACTTATTTGCAGGCGTGGGAGCGGGCGCCGCGAATCCAACAGGCGTCTTCAACTCTTTCTTCGGCTCGAATGCGGGTCAAGTGAACACGCTAGGCAACGCCAACTCTTTCTTCGGCGCGTTCGCGGGCGACTCGAATATTGGCGGCACCGACAACTCGTTCTTCGGCGTGTCTGCCGGCCAGTCAAACACAGGAGGCAACAACAACTCATTCTTCGGAAGGAGCGCGGGATTCGTGAACGCGGCTAGCGACAACTCGTTTTTCGGCACGTCTGCCGGTCAGGCAAACGCTGGCGGCAACAGCAACTCGTACTTCGGCAAGGATGCTGGATTCTCGAACACAACGGGCAGCAACAACTTGTTCGTCGGCACGAATGCCGGTGACGCGAACACGATGGGCAGCAACAACACGGTCATCGGCGCTAACGCGAATGTGGCGTCGGGCAATCTCAGCTTCGCCACCGCCGTCGGAGCCGGAGTCGTTGTTAGTGAAAGCAACAGTATTGTCGTGGGAAGAAGTGTGGATAAGGTCATCGTAAATGGCGTCCTCATAGCAAATGACCGCTTCTTATTTAAATATGACCCTGGATTCGTGGGTACTAATTCGGTGTGTGCGTCGGCTCCGCCACTCGCACAGCTATTACCATGCCTTTCGTCTCTACGGTACAAGACAAACATCGCATCGTTTGAGCCCGGTCTGGATCTGGTGAAACAGCTTCGCCCGATCACTTTTGACTGGAAACAGGGCGGAATGCACGATTTCGGTCTCGCGGCTGAGGAAGTCGCCGCCGTAGAGCCCCTGCTTGCTACCTACGACGAAAAAGGCGTGATCATGGGCGTCAAGTATGAACGGGTTGGCGTCGTTCTCATCAACGCCGTCAATGAGCAGCAGGCGCAGATCGAGAAACAACAAACATTGATCGATAAGCAGCAGGTGTTGATCGAGCAGCTTGGAAAACGGCTTGAACAGCTTGAGAAAAGGGAGGGTCGATAGTTATTATCGGATCATGACTTCAAAACTGTTAGCGATATTGATCACGCTTTTTTCTGTTCAGGCAGCTTTCGGACAGGCGAAAGAAGGCAATCCTGCCGATGTTGGATCGCTGGACTCGATAATGAAGGCCGTGTATGCGGCTATATCGGGCGACGCCGGGCAGGCGCGTGACTGGGATAGGTTTCGCTCTCTGTTTCATAAAGATGCAAGGTTGATACCGTCCGGCAAAAATTCGAAGACCGGTGTCGTTGTAGCACGGGCTTCTACGCCGGACGAATATATAAAACAGTCGGAGCCTTTCTTTGCCAGAGAAGGTTTCTACGAGACCGAAAAGGCACGTCGCGTCGACATATATGGAAATATCGCCCATGTTTTCTCAACCTACGAATCGCGTCACACGCCGGGAGACAAAACGCCATTTATGCGCGGCATCAACAGTTTTCAACTGCTCAACGACGGCAAGCGCTGGTGGGTCATCACGATCTACTGGCAACATGAGACGCCCGAAAATCCGCTGCCGAAGAAATACCTGAAGTCAAAAAGTTAGCATCTGAT
>JBKJJR010000324.1:0-5954 GCA_046597835.1 Pyrinomonadaceae bacterium | reverse complement strand
GTCACTTGTCACTTATTCAACGGTGAGCCGCGTCCCTAGTTTGGCGGGAGAGCATCGGTGGAACTGCATGCGTTCGGAGCGGCATCCAAAAGCCCCATCTGGTTGGCCCGTCGATATGCGGGTTCGAGTACCTGATAACCGGCGCGTCCCCGAGATTTTTTCAACGCAAAGTCGCAAAGAGGCAAAGTCGCAAAGAAAGTCCCATAAAAGCGCGTCCCAGAGATTTTTTTCACCACAGAGGACACAGAGAACATAGAAAAAAGTAATCTCTGCGTGCTTTGAGTTCTCAACGGCGAAATTCTTTCCATGCTTCCCAGAGAAATTTTCAACGCAGAGGCGCTTTCGTCGAATGCAACTCGTTCGTCAAAAGCGATCTCGGAGCTGCGGATAAAAAATTGCGGAAGACAGTTTTGGTTGGGGCAGCAAAGACGATCTTGTTCCATGCCCTTAACATAGCATCGACATTAATTTTGCGAAATATCAACTTTCTCGATATGGCGTGGTTTTCCCGATATGGCTTAACTTTCTCGAAATGGCCTAACTTTCCGAGGTGTTGCACAAGCCCGTATATAAGTAAAGAAAATGGCCACTACACCGAGTATTTTCCATTTGTAACGCACCATACCGTCAGTTCGAGACCGATTTCGTATGATAACGATCGTTCGGATACTTTTGCTATAGAGCGTAAGTCATCCATACAAAGAGATTAGGCTTGCGTGGCACACGTTTTGCCATCAATCAAGTGCGAAGAGAAGATTCAAAAAGAGGGAATAAATTATGTTAAAGAAATACATCATAACGTTTTTAATGACTTTACTTATATCAATCGGTTTGCCGTTCGTGGCTGAAACAGGGGCTACGACGGCGTCGGCTCAGATCATGACCCGTACGAAATATTACCGGGACAGCCGGGGCAGGCTTGTGGCCGTAAGACGGCCCGGAATTTACCGGCGTCATCGTAAGGCGATAAACATTGGTGCTGGGACTTTAGGCGGTGCTGTGGTCGGCGGATTGCTAGGGGGCAAAAAAGGAGCTTTGATAGGCGGTCTTGCCGGTGCGGGTACCGGAGCCATAGTAACGCACAAGCAGAAGTCGAAGCATTACACAAGGCGTACGTATGTCCGACGTGCTCCCCGTAATTACTAAGATAGCTTAGAACTAAGACCTAATAAGAAAATGAGCCCTGGCGCGTTATTCAGCGACGGGGCTTTTTCTTTAAGTTGTCAAATATCAAAATTTAGAATGCGTATGTATTCGCTTCGATCAAGACATCGGCGATCCGCTGACGAGCGGCGATCGTGTTTATCGGCGAATTGTTTTTCGTAAAGCGTTTTACGGCGGCAAGCAAAATTCGTCCGTCGTCGCCCTCGGCCATCGCGGCGATGGTGTTGCGGGCTTTCATATCGATACGCTGAATAGCATCATTGCAATAGATCGCTGCCATGTCGATATACCGGGCGGCGGCCTCTTCGCCATTTGCCTTAGAGAATTTCATTGCACGCAAGGTCGCGGTTTCCATTTGATAGGCGTCCATTATGATGTCGGCGCAATTAAGCAAAATTTCCTGCTGATCGGCTAAGGCCATCATGTATTTTTGTGCGGCAGTTCCGAGCACCATCAAAGCGATCTTTTTTGCATTTGCTGCAAGTTTTGTTTCGGTTGTGAGCAAACCGGTTTCCTCATCAAAAGACATCTGCGGATTTAGAATCTCGTCCTGCAATGCTTTTGCTGCCGGAATGATGCCGAGTTTGCCTTTCATTGCACGCTTCATCAGTTGACCAGGGATCAGAAGCCGATTGATCTCGTTCGTGCCCTCAAAAATGCGGTTTATTCGGGAATCACGATACGCTTTTTCCGCCGGATAATCCGCCGAATAACCATAGCCACCAAAGATCTGCACCATTTCATCGACAACGTAATCAAGTGCCTCTGAGCAGGCAACTTTGTTTATCGAAGATTCGACGGCATATTCCTCGATCGACTGCATTTTTTTAGCCGTATCGGCGCCATCGCCGATCAAAGCATCGATCATTCCAACGGTGCGATAAGTGATCGACTCAGAAATCCATGTGCGGATCGCCATCTCGGCAAGCTTGTGTTTGATCGCGCCAAATGAGGATATCGGCTTGCCGAACTGCTGCCGTTCGTTGGCATAGCGGACGGCCTCGTGAATGGCGAGCTTTGCACCGCCCGTAACCGATGCTCCGAGCTTAAGTCGACCTACATTGAGAATGTTGAATGCGATCCTGGCCCCGTCGCCGACGTTGCCGAGAAGGTTCGTCGCCGGGATCTTGCAGTCTGATAAAATGAGCGGCGTGGTCGAGGAGGATTTGATGCCCATCTTGTGTTCCTCATTACCGGGACGGCAATTTTCGCTCCGTTCAACGACGAAAGCGGAGAATTTTTCCTTCTCGCCGTCAACCTTTGCAAAAACAATAAACACGTCAGCGAAACTTCCATTCGAGATAAACATTTTTTCGCCATTGAGCGTGTATTCCGTGCCATCGTCGCTCAATTGTGCAGTCGTTTTTGCACCGAGAGCGTCCGATCCGGAGCCGCTTTCGGTCAGGCAATAGGCCGTGACGACGTCGCCGGAGACGATCTTCGGAATCCATTTTTGCTTTAACTCTTCAGAGCCAAAATAAAGTATCGGCAGCACGCCGATCGACGTCTGCGCGCCGAATGTTATTCCAAAGCCGCCGCTGCGACCGACCATTTCCGAGATTACTGCGCCGGTGGTATGGTCGAGCCCTAAACCCCCGTATTCCTCGGGAATTGTGGCGCCTAATAAACCCAGGTCGCCGGCTTTCTTAATGAGTTCGCGCGCAACTTCCCAAGCATGGTTTTCCATCGCTTCGAGATGAGGCCGCACTTCGTTATCGACAAAACCTTTTGTCGTGTCGCCGATCATCCGGTGCTCATCACTGAGGTCTTCAGGCGTGAATAGCTCAGCAATGCTCGTTTCCGTGATCAGAAACTCACCGCCCCTCAAATACGATCTTTCCATAATTACAATCCATCAACCACATAGATACATAGAACTCATAGATTTTTTTGGTTCTTTCTATGTGTCCTTTGTATCTATGTGGTTAAATTCTCTCAAAGATGCCGGCAGCACCCATGCCGCCGCCGACACACATTGTTACCATGCCGTAACGTGCATTGCGCCGTTTCAGTTCCTGTAACAATGTTGCGGTCAATTTCGCTCCGGTGCAGCCGAGCGGATGGCCGAGGGCGATGGCTCCACCGTTGACATTGACTTTTGACGGGTCCATTGCGAGCACCTTCATTACCGAAAGCCCCTGGGCGGCAAATGCCTCGTTGAGTTCGATCACGTCGATCTCGTCGAGCGTTAGGCCGGCCATCTTCAACGCTTTCGGAATGGCATAGACAGGGCCGATGCCCATCTCTTCGGGCAGGCAGCCGGCTGTTGCGAAAGATACAAACCTTGCCAGCGGTACCGCGCCGATTTCTTTTGCTTTATCGGCAGACATCACGACGACCGCGGCCGCACCGTCGGACATCTGCGATGAATTTCCGGCTGTGACCGTTCCGCGCACATGGAATGCGGGCTTGAGTTTTGCAAGTCCTTCGATGGAAGTGTCGGCACGCGGGCCTTCGTCTTGGGCAAACACGATCTCTTTGCGGCGAACGCGTCCACTTTCGTCGAATTCATCTACAAAGACATTTACCGGGACGATCTCGTCCGTGAATTTGCCGTCGGCGATCGCCGCGAGCGCTTTTTGATGTGAGTTAAATGAAAACTCATCAGCCTGTTCGCGTGTGATCTCGTATTTGCGGGCAAGATTCTCAGCCGTAAGTCCCATGTTCAGATAATAGTCAGGATAGCTGTCAACGAGCGACGGGTTTGGCCGCAGCACATTGCCGCCCATCGGTATCATTGACATTGTCTCAAGCCCGCCAGCGACAATAACGTCAGCACCGCCGGTCGCGATCCTGTCAGCCGCAAAGGCGATAGTTTGCAAGCCCGACGAACAATAACGATTGACCGTCATCGCCGATGTCTCGACCGGCAAGCCCGCCGCGATCATGGCCGTCCGAGCAACGTTCATCCCCTGCTCAGCCTCAGGAAAAGCACAGCCCATGATCACGTCCTCGATCTGCGCCGGATCAAGGCCATCGACGCGATTGACCGCTTCCTTTATAGCCGCCGCACCGAGATCATCGGGCCGCGTATTTCTCAGCGTGCCCTTCGGAGCCTTTCCCACAGCCGTCCGCACGGCCGATACAATTACTGCTTCGTTCATATCTGTGTACCTAGTTCAAACCAACGTCCAATAATAAAAGTTTTTTCGCTATCACTCGTAGCATTTCGGCACCCGGACCCGACACTCCGATCGTTTCTCCCGCCGTTGATTGTAAGTACCTGATCAGATCATCTTCCGACCTCGTGCCAGTCAGAATACGGTAAACCGGGGCAATGTACGCATCGTATTCGTCCGCCGGCAATTCCTCATCAGCGATTCCAATAGGATCCCACTCGCAGAAAAGTAATTGTCGAATCGAATCCTGAATTTCAGCCGCTCGATTTTCTCTACTTAATTTCAACTTCAACCTCAATAATATTCAAAATTTCTTTCAAAACACTCGGCTCGACCTCGACCAAAAATCCACGCTTGCCGCCGTTGATATAGATTTTGTTCAATTCAAATATCGTCTTTTCAACATACACAGGCATCGCTGTTTTTGTTCCAAATGGCGATGTGCCGCCGACGAGGTAGCCTGTCCATTTTGACGCTCGATCCGGTGTGGCCGGTTCGACGCTTTTGACGCCGATGTGACGGGCGAGATTCTTCGACGAAACTTGCCGGTCGCCGTGCATAAGCACGATCAAAGGCTTTTTCTCATTTGTTTCAAATACCAAAGTCTTTACTATCGCGTGTTCGTCCACGCCTAATTGTCTTGCCGATTCCGCCGTGCCTCCTTTTTCGACGTAATCGTAAAGGTGCGGCACGAAATCTACTTTCTTTTCCCGCAAAAACCTGACCGCCGGTGTTATCGGATAGTCCATAAGAATTTTGCCCGCGAATAATACGAATGAATACGAATAAGAGATTATTGGTTTTATATTCGCGATAATTCGCGGGCAACCTCTTTATATCTGAAACACGACACCAAATGGTCATTCACGATCCCTGTCGCCTGCATGAAAGCGTAGATGATGGTGGAGCCGACAAAGTTGAATCCACGCTTTTTCAAATCTTTGCTAATAGCATCTGAGATCGGCGTAGTTGCCGGAACGTCGCCGCCTTTTAGTTTATTTACAACGGGAACGCCGCCCACAAATTCCCAAATGTATTTATCAAACGAGCCGAATTCCTGCTGCACTTTCAAGAAAGCTTTTGCATTTGAGACCGCCGAGGCGATCTTTAAACGATTGCGGATAATGCCTTCGTTCTTGAGCAATTTCGCGCATTTTGTGTCTGTGTATCGTGCCACCTTTGCGGGATCGAAATTGTCGAATGCTTTGCGATACGCTTCACGTTTTCTCAGAACGGTGTCCCAACTCAGGCCGGCTTGGGCTCCTTCGAGAATAAGAAATTCGAATAAGACATTGTCCTTATGCCGCGGTACTCCCCATTCGCTATCGTGATAAGCGATGTTTAGTTCGTTTGTTGCCCAGTTGCAGCGTTTCATTATTTAATAGTCGCCGGCTACTAGCTGCGAGATGTTAGCTGTAGCCAGAACGTCCTGGCAACAGCTCGCTTTATTTTCCATTCTCCACTTTCAATTCTCAATTACGAAGCGGCTTGCTTGTCTTTAGCATTGCCGCAATCCGGTCTTGCGTCTTTCGCTCGCCGCAGAGCGAGACAAATGCCTCGCGTTCGAGGTCGAGTAGATATCGTTCGCTGACCTGAGTCTTATGATTGATCGTTCCGCCGCTCATTACGTGCGCAAGTTTTTTGCCGATCAGCACGTCGTGTTCGGAAATG
>JBKJJR010000278.1:0-6651 GCA_046597835.1 Pyrinomonadaceae bacterium | reverse complement strand
CTCAGTATATCCGTGCTCGGTCGTGTGGATCTCAAGCATGAAATTGATAAGTACACGGCTCAAACGCGCGCCCGCTCCGTTAAGGATCGCAAAACGCGAACCTGCGATCTTTGTCGCCCGTTCAAAGTCGAGAATACCTAGATTTTCACCTAGATCGACGTGATCCTGTGGCTCGAAATCAAACTCCCTTGGTTCGCCCCAACGCCTGATCTCCTTGTTCGCAGATTCGTCTGCGCCAACGGGGACGTCCGCCGCAGGAATATTCGGCAGGCCCGCAAGCAGTTCGTGCATCGCGGCCTCGGCCTCATCACGAAGCCGTTCAAACTCGGCCTGCTTGTCTTTCAACCCGGCGACCTCGGCCTTTTTCGTTGCCGCTTCGCCCGCGTTACCGGCCTGCATCAACGAGCCGATCTTTTTACTGGCGGCGTTTCTTAACTGATTTATCTTGTCCGCTTCGCCTATTACTCGTCGGCGCTCGGCGTCGAGCTCGACAAAAGTATCAAGTGCATCGAGCGGAAAGTTGCGGTTCCCGAGTGCCTCGCGAACCGCTTCCAGATTATTTCTTACAAAATTAAGGTCCAGCATCGTTTATGTGATTACAATGTTATCACTTGCTCAGTCGAGGAACATCATTTACCGGCTTTTATTTGCCTATCTTTGCGACTTTGCGTTAAAAATCCTACAATTAAATCTAGCAAAATTGGTATGACAAACAAAATTCGCAAGGCTGTTTTCCCCGCTGCGGGGCTTGGGACAAGGTTTCTACCGGCGACAAAATCCTCACCCAAGGAAATGCTGCCGCTCGTCGATAAACCTCTTATCCAGTACGTGGTCGAGGAATCGGTCGCGAGCGGCATCGAATCTATCCTGATAATCACGGGTCGCGACAAAGGCTCGATCGAAAATCATTTCGACATCTCATTCGAGCTCGAACAGATGCTCAAGGAACGCGGCAAGCACGATCTTTTTGACCAGGTGCGCGCCGTGTCCGACATAGCCCGCATTAGCTACACGCGACAAAAACAGGCTCTCGGCCTCGGCCACGCGATCTATCAGGCAAAAGATTTTGTCGGCAACGAGCCGTTTGCGGCATTGCTCGCCGATGACATCGTTGACAGCGAAAAGCCCGCCTTGCAGCAAATGGTCGAGGTTTTTGAAAAGTATAACGCGCCGGTGATCGCGACGATGCAGGTCGCGGGCGAAGACATTTCGCGTTTCGGCGTCATAGATGCCGAAGAGGTCGAGCCAAATGTCTATAAGATAAAGGACATGGTCGAAAAGCCGCCCTATGCCGAGGCGCCGTCCGACCTCGCCATTATCGGCCGGTATATCTTCACGCCCGACATTTTCGCCGCTATAGAGCAGACAAAACCCGGCGCCGGCGGCGAGATACAGATCACCGATGCCATGCGAATACTCCTGAAGTCGCGCCCGTTCTACGCCGTCAAACTCGAAGGAAAACGCCACGACGCCGGCGACAAACTCGGCTTCCTCATCGCCACCGTCGAACTAGCCTTAAAACGTAAGGATCTTGGCAGCGAGTTTCGCGATTACCTTAAAACTGTCGATCTTAGTTAAATATCGCAAACATCACGAAAATTGCTAAGGCTTTAAACACAAAGGTCATTACACCATTGCTAAATCAGCTTTTGTTGTTTACTTAGGGTTAGACTTCGTTTATACTTGCCAAGGTTTGCCCAACTTGCGGTTTTGTTATCGCGATGGAGAGAGCAGACGTCAGAGGATTTTTTACAAGAGACTAAGGTCTTAATAAGTTTATCGAGTGCTAAGGGTCCGAGCACGATCTCACGTCAGTGAGATTTGGTGCTCCCCGAAGATGAAAAGCAAGGCGCTTTTCTAAACCGAGATTCCTGCGTGAACAAATTTCAATACTTGTGCATTTGGAACATTTCTTCCAAATTCAAGCTATAAAACCACGACGCGCGACTCTCAACCTCGAGCCAAGACCTTTGTCTGCAATAATTCCGCCTATCTGACCAACTCTCCATCTTTAAACGCATCGGGCAATTTTTCAAACCCTATTTGAGGAAAGAATTTTCGTATGTCAAAAGAAATGATCGTTAGCGTCAATGGACGCGAAAAGAAGATCGCCATTCTCGATAATGGCAAGGTTACTGAGTTTTACATTGAACGCGGCGAGGAAAACTCGGGCGTCGTTGGTAATGTTTACAAGGGCCGCGTGATGCGCGTGCTGCCCGGCATGCAGTCGGCATTCGTCGATATAGGCCTTGAGCGTGATGCGTTCCTATATGTAACGGACTTTTTCGATGAGGAAGAAGAGATCGAGCGCATCGTGATGGAAAAGGGCAAAAAGTCGTCGCCCGAAGAAGCCAAACGCGAGGCAAATGAGCAGATCGAGCGTTCGCGCATCGAGCGTGAAAAGCAGATGGAATCTGTGCAGGAACTCGCCGAGCCTTTGGCTGCAGCTATTGAGCCTTTAGAGGAAATGACTGCCGGCGACATGGTGCCGATCGACGAACAGCCGCAAGAGCCGAAGCCTGAAAAAGGCAAGCGCGGCCGCGGCCGAGGGAGAAAGGACAATGATCAGGAACCTCAGTTTGAAACCGCCCCCCCGCCGATATTCGAGGTTGAGTTCGATAATTCGGGTTTCGAGCGGATCAGTGATAGCGATGACAGCGATACCGGTGACCTGTTTAAGGACGCTTATGTCCAGGAAGCGATTATCGATCGCGTCCGAGCGGTCGAATTTGACATGGAAAGTACTGCTGTCGCCGAGGTCGGGTCGCTCTTGGCCGAGGTAGGCGGCGATGGCGGAGGATTCGAACGTATCGCCGACGAAGATGATGAGACTCCTGCCCCGGCAAAGGGACGCAGCAGATCTAAAGCAAAGTCTGACGCCGAAGAAGAGGCCCCCGCCAAAGCCAAAAAGCCGGCAAAACGCCCGGCGGCAAAGGGCAAGTTTGCGAAACCAAAGTCAAAAAAATCCGCCAAAGGTGACGGCACCGAAGACGCCGAGGCTAGTCATAAAGAATCAGACGGCAAGGCCGAAATGGCCGTCAGGCGCGGCGGCCGCGGACGCCGTAAACCCAAATCAGCTGGCGACGAGGGTTTAGACGAGGCGTTAGAAAGTCAGGAAATTATCGAAGCCGCCCCGCAGGAAACTGAACCCGTCGCCGTCGAACAAATACGCGACGAACCCGCCGACGAACCTCGATCCGAAGCCCCACAGGACCGTGAACAAACAGACGAACGGCCGCGCGGCCGCGACAATCGAGACACAAGAGGACGGCGCGGCGGCAGAGGCCGCAATGATCGGCCGAGCGGCGACCGGCCAAGTGGCGACCGCCCGAGCGGAGAGCGTCCCAGCGGAGAGCGCCCGTCCGCTGACCGTCCCAGCCGTGACCGACTGAGTGGAGAGCGGCCGGCTGATAACCGTTCAGACCGCGACCGGCCGTCAAACGATCGGCCTTCAGGTGACCGCAAGCGTTATGATCGCAACGATCGCGGCAATCGCCCGCCGCAGCCGACGATCTCCGACCTTCTCAAAGAAGGCCAGGAAATACTCGTCCAGATCGCCAAAGAACCTATTGCGAAAAAGGGTGCGCGCATTACTTCGCACATCGCTTTGCCCGGCCGCTATCTCGTTTATATGCCGACGATCGAGCATCTTGGCGTTTCGCGAAAGATCGAGTCGTCAAACGAGCGTGCCCGGCTGCGCACTCTGATCCAGAAGGTTCGTCAGGATCCCGAGATCGCGTCGGGCGGATTCATCGTTCGCACGGCAGGCATCGGTGTACCCGAAGAAGACTTGAGAAACGATGCCAAATACCTCGCCCGTATGTGGGCTGACTCCAAGAAAAATTCTGAGAAAAAAAGGTCGCCTGCGATCGTTCATCAGGATATAGATCTGGTCCAGCGCATACTTCGCGATCAACTTGCGGATGATTTTACAGCTATCCGTATCGATAGCGATGAAGAATATCAACGCACTGTCGAGTTCATCAACCTTATCCAGCCGCGGATGGTCAAGCGTATAAAACTGTACACCCGCGACGAGCCGATCCTCGAATATTACGGCGTTCAGGAAGAGATAGATAAGGCCCTCAAACCCCGCGTTTGGCTAAAGAGCGGCGGCTATCTCGTTATCAACCAGACCGAAGCATTGGTCGCCATCGACGTCAACACCGGCAAATTTGTCGGCAAAGGCAACGCCCGTCTCGAGGATACGATCACGCGAACCAATATGGAAGCGGTCGATGAGATCGCCCGGCAGATTCGTCTTCGCGACCTCGGCGGCATCATCGTGCTCGACCTGATCGACATGGAAGATCGCCGCAACCGTAACAAGGTCTCGCAGGCCTTGCAGGAAGCGCTGGCCGCCGACCGTTCCCCGAACAAGGTTCTGTCGTTCAACGATTTCGGCCTGATAATAATGACCCGCAAACGTGTCAAACAGTCGCTCGAACGCACGATGTGCGCCCCGTGCGACTATTGCGAAGGCGCCGGCTGGGTCAAATCGCCGACCACGGTTTGCTACGAGATACTGGCGGAAGCCCGCCGCCTGTCTAAGAATGTCGAAGACGTCCGGCACACGACGCTCCGCGTCCATCCCGACGTAACACAGGCGTTCCGCAGCACGGAACGCGAGGTGCTCGATGAGATCGAAGCCTATCTCGGCCACATCGACATCGCTTCGGACAAATCGGTCCATCAGGCGCAGTTCGATTTTGCGTTTGTATAGGTAACGTGAATCGGTGTCAAAGTTCTATCTGCATCAGCAGATCGGTCTGCGGGTCGGCACCCAACTGAAACGTGTGTTTCCCCACCACGCGAAAGCCGTTCTTCTCATAAAACCGCTGCGCGCGCGGATTGTATTCCCATACGCCTAGCCACATTACATCGCGCCCGTCGTTGCGGGCGCGATCAAAACACGCGTCCATTAGGTTTTGCCCGACCCCTTTGCCGAGGTATTCCTGATGGGAATAAAGCCTGTTAAGCTCGACCGGCCTAGCCGCGCTAACGCCCGGCTCAATGTGATCAGCAATGAGCTTGGCATAACCGGCCGGCTTGTCATCGAGCGCCGCTATAAGAAATATCGAATTCGCGTCGGCTAGCTCAACAGTTATCTGCTCCATGCTGAACGCCTGCCGCATGTAATGCGCCAGATCGTCCGGTGCGTTTTTAGGGTGATGCGCAAACGCATCCCAGAACGTCGTATAAGAGAGATCGGTGATAAGTTTGGCATCGTCGGCCGTCGCCTGACGGATTTGAATTTGATCAGACACGAAAAAGAAAATTCTCCATTACAAAAACTTTTCTAATGCGAAAATGGATTGGCGTTTGAATCAAACTAAACGCTTTTAGGCTTTCCATTTCGGACAAAAAATATGGTTCACGACAGGCCGGCACGCTGCTTAGCCAATCAGGTATTTCAATGCCGATCTCGTCGCACAAAGTTTCTATCACACTTGCCAGAACCGCATCTTTACGTTCGTCGCTCAATTCAAAAGGTGCAGCTATAGCCGCAGGATCCTTGCAGCGGCGAAAATCGTCAACAAAATCCATTAGCGGTATTTTCCACCAACGAGCTTCCTCTTCGATCCTTTGTTTTGTCTCGACAGCCGTCATCATTTCTGAAAAAGCTCCTCAATAAAATACTGGGTTTGAGGTTTTATTTGATTTTTCGGGTAGTATTTTTCAACTATATTAAATACCTCATCCGCAGATTTTAATCCCAACATTTCAATCAATTTTATTACATCTTCACGATCGTATGTACCTGCTCGCGCCGCAATGGCCTTCATGGCTAGAAGGTAATCAGGTTCTGGAACAAACACTTTGAGATCGGAAAGGTCAAATAAGATTGCTTCCTGGTGTTTGGCCCAATATCCTTTCACGGCGTCGTTCATCCAATCTTCGGGCAAATTATTTCTTTGTGCAATAATTTTTACTGCCCTGCGAATTTCGCTGGTCGGCTTAAATATAGCGTCCACATCTTTTGTTGCAGCCCGAGCGTCATAAACCAAACACATCACCGCGCCGCCATAAAGCGAAACCTCGCCCTTTATGTGCATCAGGCGAAGCTCGTCGTTTAGCTCGGTCAGGTATTTTGTGATCTCATCGGCGGTCATACTGTCACTTTCCGCTCATTATCAGCTTGGCGATCGTTTGAAGCTGCATGTTCGACGTGCCTTCGTAGATGGCTCCGATCTTTGAATCGCGCCAGAATTTTTCGACCGGATAATCCTTGACGTAACCGTAACCGCCGTAGAGTTCGATGGCTTTGGATGAAACGCGTTCGGCGCAGCGTGATGAAAACAGTTTGGCGATGGCGGCCTCCTTCAAAAAGGCCTTGCCGGCGTCTTTGAGCCGGGCGGCGTTGTAAACGAGCAGCCGCGTCGCTTCGATCTCGACGGCCATTTCGGCGAGTTGGAATTGCACGGCCTGAAAATTATTGATTGGCTGACCAAACTGCTCGCGTTCCTTCGTGTAACGAAGAGCGCATTCATACGCTCCTTGAGCGATGCCCAGCATCTGTGCTCCGATGCCGATGCGGCCCTCGTTGAGAGTTTCGATCGAGACCTTGTAGCCCTTGCCGACCTCACCTAAAACATTCTCCTTCGGCACTTTGCAGTTGTCGAGAATAAGCTCGGTCGTTGACGAAGCGCG
>JBKJJR010000233.1:0-8459 GCA_046597835.1 Pyrinomonadaceae bacterium | reverse complement strand
TGGCCCTAAAACGGTAATGCTGGCCGTCATCGACGTGTGTATATTACAACGATAGGGAAATGTGCCCGCGGAGGTGAAGGTAAAACTAAAGCTCTGTCCGTTAGACAAGTTGCCTGAGTTCCAAACCGCCGTGGTGCTTGTGGAGGTATGCGTGGCACTATCATTATTCGTCCACATTACCGTATCTCCAACATTTATGGTTGGGTTTACTGGAGAAAATGCGAAACCGGCAATACTGATATTTACCGTTGCCAGTGCCTCCGACGAAGGGGTAGCCGGTGTTTCCGGCCAACTTGGGATCACTGAGCCGCAAAAAAATTCTGTGGGACCAGTTAGCGAAAAATACCCGTCGGCGTAACCCGGGGCGGCGATAGCCAGAGTTCCGCCTGCGGTCAATACGAAAAATGCAGCATAGACAACGGTGGAACGGGACAAACGACTAAGAACGGACATGAAATGATTCTCCTACTTTATTTGTTCATTCGAGAGCAAAGACAACAAAACCCCTGGTTAGCGGTGGATGCACGAATTCTACGCTTCTTTTCAGGCCGAGTCAATGAAAAACCCGTGGTCAGTGCAGCCGGAAAACTACGTCATATTCGGAAAGTTGGGTCATATCGGGAAAGTTGGTATTTCAATTTGTCTGAGAATTTGTTAGCTTGGTGCGCGGCAATCGATATTTGATAACTGAAAATGGAAAGTGTCAGAACCGGGAGATTTACTCCCCTCGTGCCTGAGGAGGGGTGGCCGAAGGCCGGGGTGGTGGGAGTAGCGACTGGGTTCCTAGAAACGCTGTCTATCCTGAAATAGGTTTACAGATGGTGTCCCAAACGGTGTCCCAGGCTGTCCCAAAGACAGAACGGTTTGGGACAGTACTAGATTTCATGAAAGTCAATGGATTCAACAACTTAGCATATTTTGGGACAGTTGGGACAAAAAACGCGTGGGACACTTGGGACAGTGGGACACTCCAATCGAAAACGGACAGTGGAAAACGGAAAATATCAGTACTCACTACTCGGCCACCCGAAGTGGATTTTTGCCTGTTTTCAACGTTTAACTTATCCAGTAGGAATGTATGGTAAATGTGATCGCAGAAAATGCTGTGAGGGTCAGACACAAGAGTGTAGCTCAGAAGGCTCGAAAGAATTTGCGGCCTTGGATTTTGGTTTTTGCGGTAGTTGCGCTCGGCGCTGTCTCGATCCTTGGATATGACTCATGTTCCGGCAGATTGGGCATCATCGGCCCGCAGCCGGAGATAGTCGCCAACGGGCCGACAAGGATCATCCGTGTGCCGCCGGGCGGAAATGTCCAAGCGGCCATAGAACGTGCGACAAGCGGCGATATTGTCGAGCTTCAGGCGGGTGCAGTTTATTTCGGGACGATCACGCTGCCAAATAAACCACTCACGGATTTCGTGACAATTCGATCTTCCGCCATCGCCGATTTGCCTGCCGATAAACGTGTCAGCCCTGCTCAAAGATCGTCGATGGCAACGATCGTCGCCGGTATGATTGGACGCCCGGCTGTTTCAGCGGCCAACGGCGCCAACCACTACCGCTTTGTCGGCATTGAATTTACTGCGTCGAGTTCTTTCTATAATTATGGCCTTGTTGCCCTCGGTTCGGACGAATCAGACGCGGCCAAACTGCCGCACGATATCGAGATCGACCGCTCGTATTTTCACCCTTACAAAACAGGCGTCGTCCGCCGGGGCATCGCTCTGAACAGTGCAAATACAACGATCAGGAACAGTTACATCGAGGGTTTCGGCTATCCCGGTGAGGAAGCTCAAGGGATCTGTGGCTGGTCGGGCACACGTAACATTAAAATTATCAATAATTACATCGAGGGCGGCGCGGAAAATATCATGTTCGGCGGCGCCGACCCGGCCGCCGCCGATCTAATTCCTGCCGATATCGAGGTCCGAGCAAATCACCTCAATAAGCCCGACGCGTGGAGCGAAAAAGTCACGGTAAAAACGCTTTTCGAACTCAAGAACGCCAAGCGTGTACAGTTTATCGGCAACTTGCTCACAAATAACTGGAAGGGCTCCGCATTTCGGATAACCATCCGAAATCAGAATAACAGCGCGCCGTTTTCGACCATCGAGGACGTTGTCATACGAGACAATATCATCGACCGCTCCGGCGATGGAATAAATATCCTTGGCAAAGACGACACCTATCCAAGCCAAACGCTAAAGCGGCTCACCATCGCAAACAACCTGTTCCTAAACCTCGCAGGTAGAAACGGCTTTGAAGGCTCAGGCTATTTTATACAGATCGCCGACGGCGAGGATGTGACGATAGCGAACAACACTGTCTTTAACAGCGGCAACATCACGACCTTCTATGGTACTTTGCCAAGGAATTTCGTGTTTCGCGACAATATCACGGGCCACGGCAATTATGGCATCCACGGACTGACCGACCTTAACTCGGCCGAGGCAAGAGAAATGTTTCGGAACAATGTATTTATGAATCTCAACGGTGTCGCTCCGGGTGATCAAGCATTTCCGGCCGGGAATACTCTGGTCTCAGGCGCCGCTGACGTCGGATTTGTAAACGTCGGCGGAAAGGATTTTCGACTTGCTCCTGGCAGCAGGTTCAGAGCGAAAGGGCTGGATGGAAAGAATGTAGGCTGCGATATCGCCCCTTCGAGTTTGGGTAAACAATAACTCAAGCTAATTCCTCATACAGGTCAACAACTTCCTTAATATTTGCGTCGTCCGGCAGAAACGCCCGTCGCTCTTGTTTGCCAGCCACCATGACCTTCCCGATCTTTTTAACGAGTGCATCCCGATCGCCGATGCCGATCAACTCAATTCCGTCCGGCCGAAAACCTACGTCCGTTGCGATCACCGGCGTGCCCAGAAATAAAGCTTCGCGAACCGAAATGGCATCGCCGTCAAAAAGTGTGGTTCGCAGTAAAATGTTGGCCTTTTCGATCAGGTGCAGCGTAGCGGCGTGTTCGGTATCGCCGGCGAGAAAGATCGTCTCTGGATGTGCACTGGCCGCGACTGCGGCCTCGACTTCAGTCCGCATCGAACCGCCGCCGACGAACATCAACCCGGCGTTTGGGAATTCGCCTAAAACGCCATCCATCGCATCGATCTGAAACAGCGGATCGTAATCCCTTTCCAGCCCGCCGACGGAGAGAAGCATAGGCGAATGGCGTACGCAAAATTCCAACAGCTCCGGAGAAATGGCAACCGACTCATCCGGCCGCCGCAGCGAATGGGGCGAAATGATCTTGATGCGATGTTCTAAAATCCCAAACCGTATGAAAACATCAGCGATAGTTGGATTGACTGCGACGATCCTTGAAAACTGTCGAAAGATCTGCCCGCGGATCGAATTTGGCGAAGCCCGCCGAGCCTCATCGGTCAAGGGATATCCGCCCGAATGCAGCGTCAGAACACTCTTACCTCGCGCAAAAACAGAACACGCAAGCACAAGCGCCAATACCCGCGGGCTGATATCACCGCCAATGTGCAGGTGCAGAACGTCAAATTCCAGCGACGATAGCAGCCGCAGCAATGCAAAGGCCGAACGCGGATGGTACAGGTCAGCTTCGTGTGAAAAGCGGCTGCTTTTTGACGTTGCGATTATCGAGCAGCGATGCCCTCGCGCTAGGATTTCCTCGCGGATCGAAAGCATATTTCGGCTTATCCCGCCTTCCGGCGGCGGGTACGGGCCTAGTTGTAAAACGTGCAGCGGCATCGATTATTTCAGAAGCGAATTGTACAGTTCGATCGTCTGACTAAGCTGTATTTTTTGCGAGAATTTCTCGACCGCGATACGCCGTCCTTCGACGCCGAATTTGGATGCCATTTCGTTATTGCCAATCAGTTGAATTAGCCGGTCGGCCATTGACGCGTCATCGTCAGATGCGACCAGAAAACCTGTGCCGCCTTCAATGATAGCTTCAGCCGCACCGCCGACATTTGTCGCGACCACGGGTTTTCCTGCTGCCATATATTCGAGTATCGAGTTTGAGAAACCTTCAGCAAATGACGTCAGCACACAAACCGAAGAGATCGAAAGCAATGCCGGAACATCAGTGCATCTGCCCATGAAATGAACTTTGTCCGTAACACCCAAACCTTTTGCCAGTTGTTGCAAATCAATTTCAAGTTCGCCTTCCCCCGCAACGACAAAATGAACATTCGCATGACTTTCAGAAATATGTTTTGCCACCCGCAGCAGCATCGGAACGTTTTTAACTCTATGCCGCAAATTCGCAACCATTGTAACAATGGGGATATTTTCACCTGTAGGCAATCCAAATGTCTTGCAGACCGCAAGCCGGTCATCAGCAATTTCAAAACGCTCAAGATCGATGCCATTATAAATAATGCGAATTTTTGCAGGCGATATCGATCGTTCTATCAGATGGTCATGCACAGCCGCAGAATTTGCGATGATCGCTCTGGCTCTCCCAAAAGCTATCTTCTCGACAAATTTCTGTGCACCGGAACGCATGCCGCCAGTCTCGCGTTTCGAAGCGATGTGCACCCCAACGCGAGCAAGTGTCGCCGCCGACATTCCAAACACATTTGTGTAAAAATCGTGAGTGTGAACTATATCTATTTTATTGTCGGTCAAGTATTTAGCACATCGCCGCACCTGGTTGACAAAGTTTGCATTGTAGAAAGAAGTAAGCGGAAACTCGGGAATTTCCGCCAGGCCGGCCTTATCGATCTTAGTTCGCAAAACTCCTTCGTTATTAAGCGTCGCCGCAAAAACTTCGAACGAGCCCTCGTCTTTCAAAAGGCGCGTCAGCGAAACAGCCTGGCTCTCGGAGCCGCCTTGATGAAAACTGCCGATAAGTTGTAGGACTCTTTTTTTCACTTGCGAGGACGGCGGTCGGAGGTTGGTTGGCGACGTTCAGACGAGCTTTGCCGTCGATCCCGATTTCGTCGTTCTTTCACATCTGGTGATTTGGTCCGCTTTGGTTTGTCGAGCGAGACGGTTTTTCGCGCCTTGTCCGTTTTGACATAGAGTTCTTCACCAAGTCGCCGTGCCGCTGCGTGTGCGATATGCGATCCGCTGACAATCTCATCTTCACCTATCCTGAGGCGGCTGCCGTCTATTAAAACGAATTCGTCCGGCAAAGTTTCACCCTCGCTCAAACGCGCCCATGAATATCGAAAATTCGAATTAAATATGCCCGTTTCAACGACTTCATTAGTATCGTCATTGAACACAAAAACGTCAGTATATCCGTTATATTTAATAACGAAGGCTCGTCCGGTTTGCGTTGGGATTTCGGTCACGTCCGGCATCGCGATGCCGCCAGTCACAGGCAAAATAAAAGTGAAAAATTCCTGCGTCCCGACTCCGCTCGACAAAAACCTGAGAAACGGGGCGTTGACCTTGTTTCCGTGATTGTTCGAGATCCAGCTTTCCTTCTGCTGCCACGCGCCGTTATCGCCAAACGCAAAAAGGCGGTGATGATCGTCACCAACCCATCTGCCGTTTTCTCCGATCTCAGGTTTTAGATCGCGGTCGAAATGAAAATGCAGCGAAAACTCATGGTCGCCTGCCGTTTCGACCAGATCGCGCATTATCCAGTAATCGCCTTTCAAAAACATGATGCTGCGAGTGTGCGTCGCGGGATCGGTCAGGCGTTGATAACCATTATGAGAACCTTCGAAAAAATCAAAACGGTCTTCCGCGATCCAGGAGTGTCTCAACGCTTCGGCACGCGTCTTCCAAGCAAAAGCGTTACCTGGATCGGACGACGAACGAGCGTCAATTGCTAACGTATTGTGTGCCGTGCTCGACCGGAAATAGTCGCGCAGCTCGCGCGATTCGTGATAAGTGTAGGTACCAGAATCTACAAGCAAGGTCTTGCCGTGAACTGCCATTTCAATTGCAAGGGCGTCCGCGTGGCCGTGACCGCCGGAAAGAGAGCCGACTTTGCCGCAATCCACGATCAAGTAATTGTCGCTCTGCTCAAAGCCGTCACGCATTACGCAGTAGCCCGCGTCGGCAAACTCTTTGGAGGACTCGCGCGGTTCGGCCACTGTTATCGCATTGTAATTTTCTACACCGTCCTTGCCTAGCAGCCAAAAGATCTCTTCGCTGGGTTCGCCGGCAACATACTTAAGGTCACCCCGTCCGAAAACCGCAGCGCCGAGAGCAAGCGTTCCGCGAAAATCGTCCGGCTCCGCATTCGTGAGAGGCAGCACCCGTCCGCCGTCATCGTCACCAATGATCGGCGTGCGCCCGTCGGGCAGCGTCACCTGCATCATAAACTCAAGAGCCTTCTGAAGCCGTCCCTCAATTTTAGGACTTCCCGTCCTTACGCTTGAGAGCGATCTCAGGATCAAAAAATGCAGGTAAAAATCGATAGTGTAGCGCTGATACCAGGTGCTCTGTTCAAAATAGACACCGTCTTTTGAGATCTGCTTTTCGATCTCGCACACCAGAATATCCTCGCCCCTTTTTCGCCATTGTTTTGCCCGGCTGAAAAACGGCAGTTGCGTTCCGAGGTAATAAAGCCCGAGAGCTTCGCCCGTCAGATGAGTGTTTGGACTATAGTATTTTGAAAGATACTTTTCGATGTGGCGGCCGTGCAGATAGAGATACTGCAGGGCTTTTTTGAAAAGTTCTGGCGTGAAATGGTCGGAATCTTCAAAAAAATGAAATGCCCAGATCCAAGACATTACGCGAAATGAAACCTCCAAACTGCTCGACCAGTTTATCCCAAGGCCCGGCGGATTTTGCTCCATCCAGCTGTCGAGATGACCGACAAACGCCTCGGCAAAACGCTCGTCTCCTGTCAGCCAGAATGCCAAGCCGAGGGTGAAAAAATGCTGATGACGATTAAGCTCCCAGATTATCTTTCTGTTGCCGGTTTCGGTCGTATCAAATTCGTCGAGTTCCTTCCAGTGCCTGAGTGGCGACCTCTTTTCGGACAGAGGCTCGCGGTGCCAGTCGATGTCCGTGCCGACAAAAAGGCTGCCTAGCCCCAAGAGATCAATGCGCCCGCGAACAATATTTTCCGCGGCTTGTATGAATGATGAGGCGGAGGCTTCGCCAAATATTTTCGTGTAGTCACTAACAGACGCCCCCCGACGCTTAAAGGTTCTGAAAAAATGCTCGCCCGAATTTTCAAAAAATAGCTGCCAGAGACTTTCGGCAATGATGGGTTTTGTTTTGAACTGGGAAGCGTCCATCAGTCGGACAAATTCTTTGTCAACCGGAACTTCGCCGGCCCGGCGCTGTTCGCGATAGACCGCGAGAGCCTGGCCGCCGCGCGTCAACGCCTCGTCCAGGCTGCGAATCTTCTTTATTTTATCCAGCGGCTTTGGCATCGTCTCAACATTCATCTTACACTTGCTGCCGACAAATTTTTGCCATTCCCTACCGTTTGCATTATTGATCTTAGTCGGTAATCTCTGTATTCGTTCGGGTCACCTTCTTTGCCGTCAATCGCCGCGAGGGCTATGTTAAACGCCTCACGGGCTGAAGCAAAATGCAGTTTACAATCTCCGGTCTTCTCCGATCTTTCAACAAGCGAGCCGAAAAACTTTTCTGCTTCATCGCCTATGCAAACCGACTGATCGCGGTCAAAAAATCCGTGGCAATATAGTTTTATGAATATAATGTCTGATCTTCCTGTAACGGTGACGTTTGCCGACCGCCATCTGTTGAACCGCGAAAGATCGAGAGGCTGATTTTCGGTCAAAGCTCCGTCGTCGATCCTCGGCAAAGGCAAGCCCTTAATCCGCCGTGTCCAGTTAAAGACGAGCGGCCCCGTGAATATTAACGGCAGTTGTGGCGGTGTTCCGTTTGCAGCGATACGCTTTCCGCGCCTGTGCGGCGCTGTTTCATTCAGCGGTAAGGCACACTCATATATTTGATTAATGACGGACACCTGCGACTGATCCGGAGCGGACGGCAGCGACATGTCAGCATAACAGCCCGTATCGCGCAGAATTTCCATTTCGTTATCGACCCCACAAAAGCGCCCCCCGCAAGAATTTGCGAGAGCAAGATTGCCGTGAACGAAAGCATACATCGCCTGGCCCGTCCCATCGAGGCGCGAGAGGCAATTATGCCGTTCGACAAGCGTGTCGCGAAACTCTACCAGCGCATCCCGCAGATTTTCTGGCGTATCGGGCCGCTCAACGCCGTGATGCAAATGAACCTCAACCTCGCCAAGCTCCTCAGCCTGCATCTCGGCCATGATGTCTAGTATTTCGGGATGGTACTGTTCCGCAGGATAAAAATTTGTATGACGAAACTTCGTTCCATCCGCGTCGCGCACGGCCTGGCCTGTCGCGCGGGCCAACTTGTGATAAGCCTTTAGCCGCTTGATCTGGGTTCTGTGATCGAGCACACCGCCTTCACTCCAACCGGGCTCGAAATGGTTCGCGACGGTTATGATAATATGCTTTTTCTCGAACGCCGTTTGCTCAAGGAACGACCTCGCCCGCGACCATG
>JBKJJR010000202.1:0-7993 GCA_046597835.1 Pyrinomonadaceae bacterium | reverse complement strand
AGAAGGCCTTACCGATATGGATCACCTTCGCCAGCTTTGCGACGAAGGAGGCGTCGCCGGACTAATGCTTACCAATCCAAACACGGTCGGCATTTTTGAAACCAATATCCGCGAAATATGTAGAACGATCCACACGGCAGGCGGACTCGTTTATATGGATGGTGCGAACATGAACGCACTCGTCGGCATCGCACGTCCGGGCGATATGGGTGTGGACGTGATCCACCTCAATCTGCACAAAACATTTTCGACACCGCACGGCGGCGGCGGACCGGGCTGTGGGCCGTGTTTATGCTCTAAAGAATTGATGCCATATCTTCCCGTGCCGAGAATAGAACAAATGTCAGAACCGGGAGCGTTAGCGACTAAGTTCCGTTACCGACTGAATTACGACTATCCTAATTCGATCGGCCGCGTCAAAGCTTTTCACGGCAATTTCGGGATGATGGTTCGCGCACTTTCCTACATTTACACGCATGGTGCCGAAGGCCTGAAAGAAGCTACCGAAACTGCCGTCTTGAACGCGAGATATATTTCTCACGAACTAGAAGATACATTCGATAAGCCATTTCATGGTGACTGCATGCACGAAGCGATCTTTTCGCACAAGAATCAGTCTAAGAAAGGTGTTGTTACGCTCGATATCGCAAAGCGTCTGATCGATTACGGCTTTCACCCGATGACCGTTTACTTCCCTCTTGTCGTCGAGGGCGCGATGCTCATCGAGCCGACTGAATCCGTCGGCCGAGCCGATCTCGATGCCTTTATCGAGGCAATGAAAGACATTGACCGCGAAGCTCAGGAAAACCCGCAGCTCGTCATCGACGCACCGCATTCGACAAGGATCGGCCGTCTCGACGAAGCAACCGCCGCCCGCAAACCGATCCTCCGCTGGCGCGAAGATATGGAAGCAACGGCAAAGTCCGCTTAGGTGCTTGATCCTTTGCTGCACTGAACGATTTCGTTGACGTGCGCTATAATTCGTCAGAGTTAATAAAGGAGATAAAACTATGGAAAGATTTCTGGGAAGATACTCCACTTATATTTACGCTATCTTGCGGATCGTATCGGGCTTTTTATTTATGTGGCACGGTACTCAAAAGCTGTTCGGGTATCCGCCATCGGGCGGTCCGCCGTCGGGCGATGGCATTTCGCCTCTGATGGCGGTCGGCGGAACGATCGAATTCGTCGGCGGCCTTATGATAATGATCGGGTTATTCACTGCCGTTGCAGCATTTTTGTCCAGCGGCATGATGGCGGTCGCATACTTTATGGCGCATTTCAGCATTCAAGCGTTTTTGCCCGTAGTAAACAAAGGAGAGTTGGCGGTCATCTATTGCTTCCTGTTTCTTTATATCGCATCGAGAGGTTCTGGCGTTTGGAGCGTTGACTCGATCTTTAGAGGCAGCGGCGGGTCAAACGGCAGTTAATAGTGGCAAACACCAAAGCATAATTCACATCTAATAACGGAGGAAATTATGGAAGATTTTACAACCACATACGGCAATTCGGTGGCTGAGGCCGCGCCTCTGGAACGCGCAGCTTTTATCCGCAAAACTTATTTACTGTTGGCCGCTGCGGTCTTTGCGTTTATCGCCGTCGAAGCGTTTTTCTTCTCGATCGGTATTGCCGAGACAATTGCTCAGCTCCTTTTTTCCGGCGGAAGCATCGGCTGGCTAGTCGTTTTGGGTTTGTTTATGGCTATTTCGTATCTAGCCAACCGTTGGGCCGTGTCTGAGACGTCACAGGCAGTCCAATACATGGGGCTTGGCATCTTCATTCTTGCCGAAGCGATAATTTTCATTCCGCTGCTCGTGATCGCAACATACTACTCCGGCGACCCGACCGTGATATTAAAGGCCGGAATAGTTTCTCTCGGCCTGTTTGCCGGACTGACATTTACCGTGCTAGTGACGAGGACCGATTTTTCCTGGCTTGCTCCTATCCTCGCGATTGGCGGCTTCGCGGCCCTCGGGTTTATCATTGCGAGTGCGTTGTTCGGCTTCACGCTCGGGAATGTCTTTGCGTTTATTATGGTCGCGTTTGCTGGAACATCGATCCTCTATCAGACATCCAATGTTCTCCATCGATTTAATACCAAACAGCATGTGGCAGCCGCATTGACATTGTTCGCGAGCGTTGCACTCTTGTTCTGGTATATCTTAAGTATTTTCAGTTCGCGGCGATAATAAAGAGGAGTTGAACGCGGGATTCGTCCATTTTAGTTGCGCAATTCATCTGCGTTGAATTCGTCGGCAGAAAATCCGCCGTTCGCGTCTTTCATCAGTATCTCGATCCGGCGCTCAGCGTTCGCGAGCCGCGCCCGGCAGTCTCGAGAGAGTTTTATGCCCTTCTCGAATAGCTCCAAACTTTCCTCAAGCGGCAAGTCGCCGTTCTCAAGTTTCCCGACGATCTGCTCAAGATCGGCGAGCGATTTCTCAAATGGCTTTTCCATAGTTATTCACGGCTCACTGTTCACTTAACCAATTCCTCTGCCTGCCGTATCAGATCGCTCAGATTTCCGATCCCAAATCTATCGGCAGTTTCTTTGCCGCCGTTTGCAGCGACCGCAATTATCTCCTGGCCGACCTTTTGCGCAATGTCGGTTGCAAGTTTATCATCTCTGACGCCTACGATCTGCCATCGGTTTCCGTTTCGCCTCATTGTCATTGCGAGTGGCCGATTTTCTAGCCTGCTGTTTACAGCCGCCGTGTCGCCGGTGATGGCCACCCCGAGGTACTTGTTCGCGCCGAGTACCATCGCAAAAAATGGAACATCACCATATTTTTCCGTTCGCTCGCGGATCACCCGCGGCAGCTCCGCCCTCGCTCGATCCTTGACGGCCGGCATCAGCGGCTGGGCGAGGAGCGATGCCCTTTGCAGCACGTGCGGCGGAACACCGCGTCCATATATCTCAATTGCCTTTGCCATAACCTGCGGCATAAAGTCATCGACTACGGCATCAATATCAACTACGGCGTCGATCTCAACCGTATCGTTACGCTTTGCCGCGTCCACCAACAACGCCAACGAGTATTGGGGCGACGACTTTAGATTCTGATAATAAATGATCCCGCTTATACTGGCGACAATGAGAAGGGTTAAACCAACAGTCCCGAGGATCACGAAAAGTTGTTTTGACGACATATTCACGATTCAGATGTCAAAACCTCAGCGTTTAGTTTGCCGCGCTCCAGTCGTATTTTCAATTTGTCGCCCGCTTTGGCTTGCGCGGCATCCCGCAAAACAGTGCCGTCCTTTGACTGCGTGATCGAATAACCGCGTGTCAGGACAGCCAGCGGTGAAAGCGCGTCGAGTTTTGCCATTTGCACGTTCAGGCTCTCCGACTTTAACTTAAAGCCGCGATCCAGAGCAGTCCGCCTGCGTTGGTCGATCATCTCGAGGGAATTTGTAAGTGAAGTTATTTTTGCCTCAAGTGCCGCCGGAGTAAGGCCCGACGCAATATCCGAAAATCGAGTCTTTATCCGCTGCACCGACTCAGAAAAACCAAACTGCATACCGCTAAACACCTCGCGCATGCGGGACGTAGCCTCAAGCATCTTGTAATCCAAAATACTCGCCAGCCTTTCTTCGCACGCATGAAGATCGCGAATAATATCCTCTTCCCTGCCCGCAACGATCTCAGCCGCGGCGGAAGGCGTCGCCGCCCGCAGATCGGCAACAAAATCCGCGATGGTCACATCGATCTCATGTCCGACCGCCGAGATGACCGGAATCTCGCTCGATCTGATAGCGCGAGCAAGCATCTCGTCATTGAACGCCCACAGATCCTCAGCCGAACCGCCGCCGCGTCCGACGATCAGCACGTCGATCTTATCGCCCGCCGCAAGCTGCCGATTGTATTCGTTTGCATCCGTCACCGCCTTGCGGATGCTGTCCGCCGAACCTTCGCCCTGCACGAGCGTCGGTATCAGCAAAATGCTTACTGACGCGGCCCGGCGCGTCAAAACGTTGTGAATGTCGAAATAGGCCGCACCGGTCGGGCTCGTGATAACGCCGATCTTTCGCGGAAAGAATGGTATCGGCCGCTTTAGCTCCTGCTCAAACAGCCCTTCCGCATCGAGTTTTGCCTTGATCTGCTCATAGGCGGCCGCAAGAGCGCCTTCGCCTGACGGTTCCAGCGATTCGACAACGATCTGGAGTTCGCCGCGGGCCGCATAAAAACTAACCCGCCCCCGAATACGGGCTGCAACGCCGTTCACGGGGCGAAATCTGATCTTAAAGTTCGTGCCTTTCCAGCAGACGCATTTGATCTGCGCCTTACCGTCATTGAGATTAAAATACCAATGTCCCGAAGCCGCCGCCGTAAAATTAACGATCTCACCCTCGACCCAAACACTCGCAAACCGCCGCTCAACCGCCTCGCACACTTCGGCATTCAGCTCCGAAACCGTCATCGGCCGTCGTTCCGTCTCGTCAAACAGAAATTGTAAAAGTGGTTCGCTCAAATCAGTTTCAATTTGAACATAATATCATTGCGGCCATCAGAAATCGTTTTCGATAATGTCCGATTTCGTATATAATCATTGACACGGAAGTTATTAAGTATTTTACTTTCTGCAACAGAGCATGAGAAAGCTGCTACCTTGTAGCATGTGTCGTTTGCATTGGGAATGTCAGGTTCAGGTCAGGAAAATGCGAAAAGGTCGTATTGCTCCTTGAACAGTTATTCAGAATACACAGGAGGAAAATCGTCATGAAGAAAAGTCTGTTTTTTTTATTAGCATCTTGCTTGTTACTTTCAACTTCGCTGCCGGCTGCCGGGCAGAGGCTCGGGCCGCCCAAAGTTCTTTTGATCGTCCGCGAAGAGATCAAGACCGGAATGATGGCTGCGCACTCGAGTGAGGCCAATAACGTTGTCCAGATCTATGCCAAAGCTAAATCGCCCTGGAATCGGCTCGCAATGGTCCCGGTTGCCGGCAACGAAAATGAAGTGATGTATTTTTGGGGGTTCGATTCCTTTGCCGACCTGGAAAAATCAAATAAGGACCTGGAGACAATATCCACGGTTACCTTCAAGAATGACTTTGATAAAGTCCGGCCTCCGGGCGAAGACTATCACTCGTCGCAGCGCGACAGCATTGCCGTTCTTCGTGAAGATCTCAGCTACAATCCGGGCGCCGATATTTCAAAAATGCGATACATGCGGATCCAAACCGTCCGAGTAAAACCCGGCCATGCGAGGGAGTTCGAGGAGGGAAGGAAGGTTTTGAATGCCGCACACGTAAAGGCTAAAATTGACGAGCATATGGCTGTTTTCCAGTTGGTAGGCGGGGCCCAGACCGGGACCTACCTTGTTATCATTCCCTGGAATTCTCTCGACGGCATGGCAACCATCCCTCACGGAAAGGACTATTGGGATGCGATGGGTGAGAACAACAGGGACAAACTAGAGAAGATAGAGAATGATTCCATAGTGTTTAGCTCCGTTGATATCTATGCGTTCGCACCGCAACTCAGTTATGTGTCAGAAAGAATGATTGCGGCTGATCCGGGTTTTTGGACGGTAAAGCCGATGTCGGAGTCTGCTCCGGCACCCAAGAAGTTTGGAGGAAAGAAACAGTAAGCGTAAAGCAGATCTGACATCACTGGGCGGCGACAACCGAAGTCACGACCGCGAATGTATTGTCCCGCTTGGCTCTGATCTTGAGTCGCGGTGAATTCCCGCCTGCGATCTCGGAACGAAACGTAATATTGTAAGCCGAACGCATTTGGACGACGATGTCTTCGTAAGCTTTTTGTATTTGGCTGATTTGCGTGATCGGATAATAGACGCCGCCAGAAACTTTTGCAAGCCGTTCGCCTTCGCCTTCGCTTTTTGCGGTCAGCGACATATATTTCGCGCGGAGAGGGTCAATGTCGGCATTTGGATTTGCTGCGGCTGTTGCGATCAATCCCGATGGAACATAGAGCGGATATATGAGTGCGCCGCTTTCCTGGATCGAGCCGAGCACGGGATCAAATGCTAAAAACGAGCGATTATCGTCGCCGTCGGTCAGAATTACTATCGCCGTACGCTCGCCCTTCATAGGCCGAAGCGTGTCGGCGATCGTGTATGCAAGCGCGTCGTAATAAGCCGTCCCGCCGCCAGCGTCGAATGTGTCGAGGCTCTCCGACAGTTTCGTTTTATCGGTCGTAAATTTCGACAACACCTTTACGTCTTCGTTAAAAGTGACTATCGAAACCCGATCGTTCTTGTCAACGGTGTTAACAAAACTGCGTGCCGCTTTGCGGATAAAATTTACATAATTCTCAACACTGCCCGACACGTCGAGCAGCAGCACGAGATTAAAAGGCGAATTCGAGCGCGTTACCGAAACTATCTCGCGCGGCTTTCCATTTTCAACCACTTCAAAATCCGTTGCACTGAGCCCCGCGATCGCCCGATTGTTAATGTCAGTGACTCGAACAAGCGCCGTTTTTATCGCGGAGGCAGGTTCGCCCAATAGCCGTGATCTAACGACAAATGACGGCGGCTTTTGAAACGGCGGAAGCGTCCGTGCATAATCGCCAAAATATTTAGGCGACGCCCGGCGGATCGCACCCATCAGCAGTGAATCGCCGCTACGGATGATCGCCTTCGCAGCATTAGTCAAAGGCCGTTCCCGCAGATCGCTCATCACCTCACTCGGCGGCACATTGAGCAAAATAATGCCGCGTGCCGTCATGAAATTTAGTGTTATGGAACTCGATCGCGAGACTTTGGTGTTTTGCTTTTTACTTTGGGTCTTGGGTTTCGAGTCCTCGGGGGCTTGGTCGTCATCAGTATCACTATTCCCAGCCGCTACCGCTCCCGGAACGGACTTTTTCCCTTTTTCACCTTTTCCCTTTTCCCCTTTATGACCTCTGACCTCAAACCGCCCTGCAGCTTTTTCTTTCACTTCCGCGATCTCAAAATCGGCAAGATACCGCGGCTTCGATTCCGTCCACACGAACTGATACTTAAGATCGTCGTCCGGTACATCGACCGCGACCGTGCCGGTATCCGTAGTTACGTCGATCGACGCAAAATTGCCCGCGATCTCGACGGCGCCGGCCAGAGTGTTGACCTTAATTTCCGTCCGCTCGGGCAAAATAAGAACCACGTCCACCCGCATTTTTTTATCCGGCGGATCGACGGTGATGACGATATGACCGGACTTTCCGGTTGTTCTAATTGCGGTCGTCGGCAAGCCGCTCGGCAGAGCAACCTTCATCAGCCCGCCAAACGGCTTCTCATCTTCAGCGCCTTCTGTCTTCGCACTAATGCGCCCGAAATGGTTGACTACTTCAACCGTCCCGCCTTCGCGCAGTCCAAGTTCGCGTTCCAATTCCTGAGCAACGCAGCCCAGCGATAACAAAACGACAACTAAAAATATGTAATGGATTCTCTTGCGGGACAACAGCATCTCTATGGTTTGCTCGGAATGCGCCCGGACTGCATCAACCGTTGCCTTACGCGTTCCTGCCACTTCTTCTTTGGACGCTCATCGTCCTCAAATCGTTCGACGAGATCGTGCATCGATTCGCCGCCCGCGAGCCGGGTTTTCAAATAGAGCAGCGCCACAATAATGCCAGAAAAGGAAAGCACCAGGATCTGCAGCGGCAGCCAGACGATCTGAATAAGAGATTCGAGGACGGTATGTTTTACACGCGTGCGCATGTCCATACTGCCGTCAACGATGGTCACCTTCGGCTTATTGCCAAAGCTAAAGTTAAAATCGACGGATTCATCTTTGGCTTCTGATTTTTCTTCGGCAGCATCAGTCTTTTCGGCATCGGTGTCCGCGTCAGGGACAACCGCCTCAATTTTTGGACTGGGATCAAATGCCTTGGCACTGACATTTACGATATACGACACCGAGCCTGCCAGCACCATCGGTATCAGGAACATTATCAGCGCCGCCGCGATCGTTGTTACAAAAGCCCGTTGGGTCAATTGCCGCGACCGCCTGAATGCGTCTCGGATGCTGCCCATTTCCATCATCACGAC
>JBKJJR010000237.1:0-4601 GCA_046597835.1 Pyrinomonadaceae bacterium | reverse complement strand
TTTTCGGTGGAGGCGGCGGTTGATCCGGAAGAGGCTTTGGTGGCGTATGTTTCTTCGTGTCATATGCTGACATTTTTGTGGCTGGCGGCAAAGGCGGGATTTAATCTCAAATCATATACCGACAATGCCGTCGGTGAGATGGCTGCGACGGAAAACGGAAGCCAATGGGTCTCAAAGATCACGCTCGATCCGCTGATTGTTTGGATCGGTGACGCACCGACGGCTGAACAGCTCGCGGATCTGCATCATCGAGCACACGAAGGCTGCTATATTGCAAACTCGATCAAGTCGGAGATCGCCGTCAAGTGAATTGGATAATATCATTTTTTTGAACGCGGATTTGGCGGATGAAGCGGATTACACGGATTAGAAAGGCAATTTATGATGATCTTTCAAAAGTCACGGTTTATTTTGTTGCTGTTGATGTTGGTGTCCGCCAATGTCGGTTTAAGTGTCGCACAGCAGCCGATCAAAGATCTCAAACCAACGGTTATCCTAATTTCACTTGACGGGTTCCGGTACGATTATCTCGACAAGTATCATCCGCCGACTTTGAATGCGCTTGCGAAAGACGGTGTACGGGCTAAGTGGATGATACCGTCGTTCCCGACAAAGACATTTCCAAATCACTACACGATCGCGACCGGCCTTTATCCTGAGCATCACGGCATTGTTGAGAACAACGTCTATGATTTTGGCGAGGTCTTTAAAATGGACGATCACGACAAGGTTCGCGATCCAAAATGGTGGTGGGGCGAGCCGATCTGGGTGACGGCAGAGAAACAGGGACAGCGTGCTGCGTCGTATTTTTTTGTCGGCACCGAGGCGAAGATCGAAGATACCTATCCGACATACTGGCGCAATTATAACGGCAAAGTGCCAAACGCGATGCGCGTTGATAAGGTGCTCGGTTGGCTCGACGAACCGGCGGACAAGAGGCCGACGATGCTCGCGATGTATTTTTCAATAACCGATGATGTTGGGCATGAGTTTGGGCCGGATTCGGAGGAGATAAAATACGCGGTTTGGGAAGTCGATACTGTCATTAAACGTCTGATGGACGGACTAAAGGCACGAAAGATCGACAAAAAGATCAACGTGATAATCGTTGCTGATCACGGCATGGCGACAGTGAATATTAAGAACACCACTTTCCTTGACGATTACTTCGATTTTGACCTGGCCGAAAAGATATTGTGGACGAACGAGATAGTGCAGATCTTTCCAAACAAGGGCAAGACAGACGCGATATTCGACAAAATCAAGAATCTTGCACACGCGACTTGTTGGAAGAAAGAAGATATTCCGGCGCGGCTTCATTACAATGAAGGAAACCGCATCGCACCGATAATCTGCTCAAGCGAAGAAGGCTGGCTCACGACAAATCACAAGAAATACAATGACTGGATCAAAAAGGACATCGACGATCTCGATCAAACGCGTGGCTCACACGGTTACGACAACAAGTATCAGTCGATGATGGCGACCTTTATCGCGCACGGCGAGGCGTTTAAGAAAAGTTATGTCGCAGAGCCGTTTGAAAATATCGAGGTTTATAATCTGATGTGCAAGATTCTTGGATTAAAGCCGGCGAAGAACGACGGCAATCTTACCCGTGTTAGTAGAATGCTGAAATGATAAGAAGGTTTGCCGCAGATAAACGCAGGTAGGCGCCGATCTGAAATCCGAATATCAATTTTCACTTTTCTTATCTGCATCATCCGCGTCCATCTGCGGCTAATTCTCTTCCGGCCTGATGGTCAATACTACGATCTCAGGCGGAACCATAAATCTCAATGGCAGGACGCTTGTGCCGATGCCGCTCGTGACGAACATATCCACCCCCTTATCGAAAATATGCCCATAGGCGTATTTCTGCCCAAAGCCCGAGGGCACGACCATTCTTCCAAATATCGGCAGCCATGCCTGGCCGCCATGCGTATGAGCAGCCAGGATGAGCCGCAAGTCGGGCGAGATAGAATATTCGCCGGCGATCACGGGCAAAATATCGGGGCTGTGCTGCAGGACAATTAGATCGCCGGTACCTGTGGTGCTCAGATATTGTTTGGAATCTGCCGATATCCGCAGCCAACCACCGGATAGTTTTAGATGATCTTGCATCCCGAATATACGCAATCGATGTCCGTCTTTTTCGACAGCGGCGACTTCATTTTGCAGAACTTTATATCCAACGCCGGTTAATGCCGCCGCTATCGAGTCATCGTCAAACCACCCATCGTGATTTCCGAGAACGGCAAAAACACCGTAGGTGGCTTTTATGCCGGCTAAATTGGCTGCGATAGTTTCGACCGGCATCTTGAGGCTGCGTTCGCCGATAGGTTTTAACTCACGAACTTGCGAAACATAATCGCCGAGCATGACAACCACATCAGGTTCCTGCTCGTTAATTTTTGTAACGATCTCGCGTAGCTTTTCCTCAGTCACGCCATTCGACCCGCCGTGAATGTCGCCGATCATGACGATCTTCAATCCGTCGAACGTGGGGTTCCAGTTTTTGATCTTTAACGTCTTGGAAGTGACGACGAGGCGGTTGGGTTCGATAAAATAGGCGTAAGCGAGACAGCCAAAAGCCACAACAAGAAACGCGATGACACAATACAATATTCGCGAAGCCCCGTTTTTCATAAACTCTGCGTTCTTTACGTTCTCCGCTTTAAAATTGATCTTGGAAATACTGGCCCCAACGTGAATCGACGAGCTTAATAATATCTTCGCGTGCGGCGACCTCTTTCGGATACCATGGCTTCATTCGAGCGTCTATGACGATCGGCGAAGTGTAGCCGATGTGATTGTTTTTGGTCGTTACTTCTTTTGCAAAAATATCTGTCGCCGGATTAAACCGCGTCCACGTTGCCCACAGGAATTTTTCTGTTGATGCCGCAACACCGGCATTGTCGTGAACAACCACGACCTGCCAATCATCGAAATTGCCTGACTTCGCAATACGTTCAGCCAGATCTTTGTCGCCCTCGTATTTCTCGCCCGCGACAACGAGGCAACCGCCGCAAAAAGGCTCAGCGCTTTTGATGCCGGACGGCAGATCGCCGTGAAATTCACGCGTCAATTCCCTTTTTGCGTCGCCTAAACCCATCAGGATCGCCTTGCTGCCGTGATTGATCTTGCCGCTCGCGTAATCTAACGTGTCGAATGCAGTTTGGCTGAAGATAAACAGATCGCGCTGCCAATCGGCGCGGGCGAGGATGTGCTCAAAGAGCGATTTGAAATCGCGAAGGTCTTGCGGAGTGTCGGTAAGCAGGAGAAACTTGGTCAACGTCAACTGGCCTTCTCCGAGGATGCGGAAACCTGCCGACAACGCCTCGCGTCCATAACGCTCACGGACAACGGCGGCAGTGAGCGAATGAAAGCCGGTCTCGCCATAGCTCCAAAGATCACGAACCGGAGGCATCACGAGAGGAAACAGCGGCGACAGAAGCTCCTGCAAATAATCGCCGATAAAGAAATCTTCCTGACGTGGCTTGCCTACGACTGTTGCCGGAAAGATAGCATCTCTGCGATGAAAGACAGCGTCAGCATGGAAAACCGGATAATCGTGCACAAGCGAATAATATCCATAATGATCGCCAAACGGGCCTTCTGGCCTTCGTTCGCGCGGCGGGACGTGACCGCAGATCGCGAATTCGGCCTCGGCGATAAGGCGATGCCGGTCGGCTCCAAGCGGATTTGCGGTGGTCGCGATCTTGCCGTCAGCAAGCAATGACGCAAGCATTAATTCCGGCACATCTTCGGGTAGCGGTGCGACTGCCGACAATATCATCGCCGGAGCACCGCCGAGAAAAACCGTCACCGGCAAAGATTTGTTTTGCTGCTTGGCCTCAAAATAATGAAAACCGCCGCCCTTGCCTATCTGCCAATGCATCCCGGTTGAAGTCGCATCGTATCGCTGCATCCGGTAAATGCCGAGGTTATGTTTGCCGGTCGTCGGGCTCTCGGTATAAACAAGCGGCAGGGTATTAAAATGCCCTCCGTCTTCGTGCCAGAGCTGTAAGAACGGCAGTTTTTTGAGATCGACGGCAGATTGTCTGCTTTCGAGAACTGGCGCCTGTTGTGTATTTTTTGTGCCGAGCTTGAAAGCAGAAAATGCAAGATCGCGATATTCCCAGAGTTTGTTCAGCTTCGGCGGCAAGAGATCTTCGGCTGCCTTGACGGCTCGCCGGACAAACTCCAGCGGCTTTTTGCCAAATGCGAGATCGATGCGTTTATTTGTGCCGAATAGATTTGTGACGACGGGAAATGCCGAGCGTTTCACATTTCTGAAAAGCAAAGCTTTGCCTTGGGTTTCGATCACGCGGCGATGTATCTCGGCGATCTCAAGGTATGGATCGACATCGACCGTGACCTCGACGATCTCGTTTTCCCGGCGGAGTGAATCGATAAATGAACGTAAGTTCTTATGCATCCGTAAGACCAGAAAAGAAATTCACCACAGAGACACAGAGAGCACCGAGAAAAAACGAAATATATCTTTATTTTTCTCTGTGGCCTCTGTGTCTCTGTGGTGAATATTATTGATAATCGTAAAAGCCTTTGCCGCTCTTGCGGCCGAGCCAGCCGGCGTCAAC
>JBKJJR010000223.1:0-6020 GCA_046597835.1 Pyrinomonadaceae bacterium | reverse complement strand
CACAAACTGCTCGGACTACGTCGATAGTCCGTTTCATCATCTCGCTGCCGCCGAGAGTATGAACATTCAACATCCAGACGCCAAGCCGTGCGGCCTCGACTGCGGCGTTTGCGACGGAGTTCGGAATATCGTGAAACTTTAGATCGAGAAATACCTTGACACCGCCAGCCGTAAACTCCTTCACGAGTGACGGTCCTGCCGCTGTAAAAAGCTGCGAACCGATCTTAAAAGCACCAACCACGTCACGCAACTCCGCAACGATCTCGCGGGCCTCGATTGCCGTTGAGACGTCAAGAGCCGCGATTATCCTTTCCTGTGCTGGTCGCGCGGGATATTGTGAGGCGGAAGGCTTCGTCATTCCTAGTCGAGATCAAGGGGATTTCTGAAAGGCTTGCCGGAATCAGTATCCGCTCGTTTGAGTGCTTCTTTGAACTTCTCCTCCAATAATCGCTCGCGGTCCTTCATCGACGACATTTCCTGAGCGAATATCTGCTCGCGATGTTCTCTTTGCTTATTCAATTCGCCCTTTAGGTCTTCAAATGAACCGTGAACCTTCTTTTTCTCTTCGTGTGCTAGGATCGTACCAGTGTTCGCGTCCACCGTTAGTGTCGCGTCGCAGCAAGGGCAGACAAGCGTGTATTTTTCCATATCCGACTCAGATTATACAACAAACTGAGCCTATCGAGCCCATTTAGCACCCGTTTTGCTTCGATCGGACGAGCCGGAAGGCTAAATACCCGCCAAGCGCAGAAGTTGGCTTGTCGTTGCCTGCTTCAAATCTACGATACTATCTGTCGTGACGATCTTTATCTGGCCATTTCTGAGAAGGATCTTCAGCTCTTTTTCCTTGGGGCCGATCGAGGTGGAATCGACTTTCACCAGCTGCGGATGCCGCTTAAAGATGCGCGTATCGTACATTTGCCCGCTGGAATTCATCGCCGACGCGATCTGTGAATCTTCGGGAGCCGGATCGAATCGCAAAACCGGACGGTCGTCCGCGGGCCGACCTCCTCCCTTCTGGTTATTTGGCGGCTGTGCAGAAATGCCTGTCTGAAAATTGGTCACAGAATTCACGGGGTTATTGTTGTGGTCGTTCGCCGCAATGCCGCTCTGGTCATCGACTTTTGAGTTGCCCGAACACGCCGAGATCATGCCCGCAATGGCAAATATGAACACTAAAATTAACCGGTTCCTCATAACGCCGCCTTCAGCTTTGCTTTTAAATTTCCCTTTACCGCGTCCCATTCCGTGTCGATTATGCTGAAATAAATCGAATCTCGAAAACGCCCCGTGTCGCAGATAACGTGATTGCGAAAAACGCCTTCTTCTTTAGCCCCAAGCCGCAATATGGCATTTCGTGACCTGTCATTCAATACATCGGTCTTCAGCTCAACGCGAATGCACCGCCACACCTCAAAAGCATGCGTCAGCATCAGCAGCTTTGCCTCGGTATTAATCACTGTTCGCTGCCATTTAAGATTGATCCACGTCCAGCCGATCTCAGCTTTTCGATTCACAGTGTCAATGTTGCCGAATCGAGTCGAGCCGACAACAGTTCCCGACGCCATCTCAATTGTGACAAACGGCAACGCGAACCCATGATTCCGTTCCGCAAGAGCGGTCACGATATATTTTTGCATATCGCCGCGCGAAGCTATATTCGTCGGGATTAGCCGCCACAATGACTCGTCATTACCCGCTTCCCAAAGAGCATCCAGATGCTCCAAAGCCATCGGCTCAAGCCGCACGAATCTGCCCTCTAAGATCACGGGTTCAACGTGCATATAATTATGTGAAAAAGGGGAAAAGTGAAAATATGGAAAAGTTTAAAAACGAAAAGGCGGCTAAGTCACAATGCCACTTTTTCACCTTTTCACTTTTTCGCTTTTCCACAGTTACACGTCGTAATACATCGCAAACTCGAGCGGATGCGGTCTTAAACGCAGCGGCGTGATCTCGTGCTCGCGTTTGTACGCGATCCAGCGCTCGATCATTCCTTTTGTAAACACATTGCCCTTGAGCAGAAACTCGTGATCGTTCTCAAGCGCGACCAGAGCCTCATCAAGCGTCCCGGGCAGCGACGGCACCTTCGCGAGTTCCTCAGCCGGCAGCTCGTAAATGTCCTTGTCGAGCGGATCGCCCGGATCGATTCGATTCTGGACGCCATCGAGACCAGCCATCAATAACGCAGCAAATGTCAGATATGGATTGCAAGTTGGATCGGGCGGACGAAATTCGAGCCGTCTGGCATTTGGCGCCTTCGAAAACATCGGAATACGGATGGCTGCCGACCGGTTGCGTGCGGAGTAAGCCAGATTCACCGGCGCCTCAAATCCCGGAACCAGCCTCTTATATGAATTCGTTGACGGAGCCGCTAAAGCAACCAGTGCCGGAGCATGTTTCAGCATACCGCCGATGTAAAATTTCGCCATTTCGGAAAGCCCTGCGTAACCGTCACCCGCAAAGAGCGGCTTGCCGTCCTTCCACAGCGATTGGTGGCAATGCATACCCGAACCGTTGTCGCCATAGATCGGCTTCGGCATGAACGTCGCCGTTTTGCCGTTGGCATGCGCCGTATTTTTGACGACATATTTGAACAGCATCACGTTGTCGGCACAGTTCAACAGATTCGAGTATTTAAAATCGATCTCGCACTGCCCTGCCGTCGCCACTTCGTGATGATGACATTCAACCGTGATGCCGACCTGCCCAAGGATCGTCGACATTGCATTGCGAAGGTCGATCAGCGTGTCCATCGGAGCCACCGGCACATAGCCCTCTTTCGCTCTGATGTGATAGCCATTGTTAATGGCAAAATCATTGCTCTCGCGGCCCGAATTCCAGTGTCCCTCGTCGGAATTGACGTGATAACCCGCCGAGTGCTGATCATTGTGAAAGCGAGCCTCGTCAAAGATAAAAAACTCAGCCTCAGGCCCGACGTTTATCGTGTCGGCGAGTCCGGTTGACAGCAAATAGTTCTCAGCCCTCTGCGCGACAGAACGCGGATCAAGCCAATAACCCTCTCGCGAGATCGGATCGACAGCATTGGCGATCAAACAAAGCGTCGCGTCCTCGGTAAAAGGATCGATCCAAAACCGCGACGGATCCGGCACGAGCAGCATATCCGATTCATGAATCGCCGCCCACCCTCGAAGCGACGAAGCATCAAACCCAAACCCGGCGTCAAAACACTCCGGAGTCAGTTGATCGATCGGAAACGTAAGGTGATGCCACGAACCGATAAGATCCGTAAACCGCACAGAGACAAATCTCGCCTCCTGGTCCGAAGCGAAGGTCAAAACATTCTTATAGGGCATTATTTCTCCTGAATTAGAGCAGAGTGATTTGTTTGAAAACGACCATTACAAGCAGAATTTCAAAAATAGAGATAATACAATACAAGAACCAAAGTTCAAAACCGACCAGTGAAAAAAGTCTTTCTCGCCCGCATTGATGCGACTTTGTTGCACTGAATGCTTATTTATTACTCTTTTCGGCGGATAGTACTATTTGCTCGAGTGCAGCGAGACGAGCTTTCAACGACTCAACTTCAGTATTTTTCTCGTTCCTCAATTTTTCGATTTGCGACTTAAGTTCCGCCACTACGGGTGCGGAATGCTCACCTAGATGGGCAAATACCTGGATCTTGCCTTCCTCATCTGCATCTTCCAAGGCGTAACCGATGACCTTGCAGGCATTCGTCGCCTTCATTCCAAATCCGGCTTTGGAGCTTGAGGTAATGGGATCGCCACGCTTGATAGGTCCGTTTTCCAGCGTGACTTTCGCGGGAAAATAACCGTAGATAGCGAGCGGTAGATAATGATCGTTGAGCTTGGGGCCGTTCGCACCCATCTCCGGATTAACGATAAAGCCAAACAAATTCGCATCGCACGCAGTCACCGATTTTTCAACTGTAAATGGGCCGTGCGTGTCGCCATAGGGGTTTTTGACGGCAGGAGCTATGCTAACCAGATCGGCGGTTTCGGGAAAGCCCGCACCGCTGTCAATGGATGGTGCATACTCAGCCGCGGAAGAGCATGTGACAAGTACTCCAGGATCATTTGCTCTGTTGTAACAGATATGTTCGGCTTGCGGAGCATTTAAAAGGCGGAGTCTTACAGAGGTGTTGCTGACTTGCAGCGTATTGGCCACATCCAAAACAAAACCGGGGTTGGTTACGCCGATGCCAACATTGCCATTGTCCAGGATCGTCATCCGCTCGATGCCGCTTGCAGTCGTCCGGAGGGCAATGCGGCCGCCGGCCGTAGCGTTTAAGAACAGGCTATTCGTCGAAGAAAAACTGGTTGCAGTTACGCCATTAGCCGTTAAACTGCCGCTGACACTGCCGTTTCCGGATAAACTAAAACTAGCTGATTGCGGCGTAGTACCATTTTGAATATAGTCCGCGTCTCCTCCCGGGAGATTGGCGACAAGATTGCCTGGGATCACAACCTGATCGCTGCCATTGCTGCGTCCCAAGGCAATGGTGTTGTTCGAAGAAACGGTCGAGTCGGCGCCTATAGCAGTGGCATATTGCAGATTACCGGAACCTACATTAGCGTTATAGCCGAGTGCGGTGTTTCGAATACCCGTACTGTTAAAGCCTCCGGCAAAAACTCCAAAAAACGAGTTTTCATTACCCGTTGTAACAACTCCGGCATTGCGCCCGAAAAAAGAGTTTGAATTGCCGCTCATATTCGAATTTCCGGCTGCGGATCCAAAAAAAGAGTTGCTTATACCGACCGTGTTGGAGTAACCGGCAGCATGACCCATAAAGGAGTTTTCTCCGCCCACCGTGTTCAATAGGCCGGCGGTCGCGCCGAAGAACGAGTTGTTGCCGCCGATCGTGTTCGATTGACCGGTCGCCGCGCCGAAGAACGCGTTTTCGCCGCCCGAGTTGTTAGCAAAACCGGCATCCTTACCAACGAACGTGTTGCTGCCGCCCGTCGTATTGAAGTAACCCGCATTTACGCCGACGAACACGTGGGATCCGCTCGTGGTGTTGGAGAAGCCTGCATTCCTCCCAACGAACGTGTTGAAGGTGCCCGACGTGTTGGCCTGACCCGCGGCCGCCCCGAAGAACGAGTTATCGTCGGCCGTCGTTTTGTTCCCGGCATTATACCCGAAAAACGAATTATAATTGGCGGCTGTGCTGAATTCTCCGGCATTAAACCCAAAATACGAGTTTACACCGCCGGTCGTGTTTGAACGTCCAGCAGAATACCCGAAAAAAGCGTTACCGTTTCCCGTGTTAGTAGTGTTTCCGGCAAGAAACCCAAAAAACGAGTTGTTACCGCCCACGCTGTTGTTCGACCCCGCGGAGGTCCCAAAAAAGGAGTTGGAATTTCCCGTGGTATTAGATTGCCCCGCTTGGCGGCCGACAAATAAATTATTCGATGGAGCGCCGAGAATACGGGTGTTGTTGAGATTGAATTGCGTTGTGGCATTGACGAAGTTCGCCGTACCCGTGCCGTCAATGTTGAAGTTGCTCGACGCTTGCGCTACCGCATCCTGGTTTTGGATGTAATTCGCGCTTCCGGCGGTCGGCGTCCTTGAGTCGGTCATTCGCGGATCGGTCGTCACCACATATTGATTAGCCGCGACACCACCAAGCTGCGAGGCGTTTGTGGCCGTTGTCGCATTGTCCGTATTCAGGCTTTTTACGGAATACGGAGCGCTGTTCACGACTTGTCGAGGCGCGAGCGTCGTAAAACCGGGCTGGCCGACAAGTCGAACACGGATCTCAAGAAACCTGTTCGCTCCCGGAAATTGGCTGCCGAAATCGAGCTTAACGAAAAACCCGCCGTTCGCTACAGCAACCGCATTCCGCGGGAGCGTCGACCCAACCTGACTGCCGCCCGAAAGAGCGTCGAACAACGCAAATTCGAAATCGTAATTGCCGCTTGCGGCACTGACACCATCTTTCAGGCTGCCCTGGTAAGTAAATTCGGTCGTCTGCGCGAACGCATTTTGCGCGAGTGGAAGCAATCCCGCTAAAAATATCGACAATGTGATTGCGA